>JAIORS010000220.1 GCA_021108005.1 Candidatus Aegiribacteria sp. | reverse complement strand
TATATTCAGATTCACCGCGGATGATATAGTTTCCCGAAGGAAGCTCATTTCCTTCCGAATCGCATCCATCCCATACAAAAGAGTTTCTTCCATTTCGATACAGCACTCTGACAATATGACCGGATATGTCGTAAACGACCAGCTGACCGGGAATTGGATCTGCGGTAACCGTAATTGAAACACTTCCTGAGAACGGATTCACTGAAGGCTGAAGAGTAAATTCATATGGTTCAACGGATTTCTCAGCTTCCTCACTTATTCCTACCCAGTTGTGGTCGAACCAGCCCATGACGATCCAGTAACCGCCAACCTCAACATCACCCTGGTTCCAGATCGCGAAGATATCTCCATCTTCGTTGGTTGTCGCCGTTAGTACTTCCAGATTCTGCAGTTCCTCATCCGAATAATCGTAAGCTGCGTACGGTTCCTCAATAAAATCACCGTTTTTGTTAATCATGGCGAACATTATGAAATACTCAGAGGATGAATTGTTCATTTGCCAGAGAAGATAGAACGATTCCCCCGAAGGTGTACTGAGAATGTTCTGGAATCCTATATTCCCGGTTTCAGAGATCAACTTATCGGAAATCAGAACTTCCCCTGTTTCTCCATCAATTTTGAATAAAGAAAGATGCCAACCGATTGGATCGTTGCATAAATCAAACAAGCAATACAAATTTCTTGCATTATCAAGCTCAACCGTGTAAAAAGTGTTGAATTGAACAAGATCTTCTATCAAGCTGACAGTGGGTACGCTGACGTTACCATCAAGGTCGTACTGTATATAATCCGGCCAGAGGTCTTCTCCACGGAAGGCTATGTGAACACGATTACCATCAACAAGAATACGGGATGCTCCAAAACTGCCGGGGATGGTATCGCGCCACATCTCTCCAACGCCAGGTTCGAAAACCCCGTAGCAAACCCTCGCTGATGCTCCATCCCAGACTTCAAAAACGGAATGGATCCGGCCAAGTGAATCACTTGAAGAATGAACGGACGGAGAATTTACCCAGGGATCGGGAACGTAGAGAGAGGTGGGAACGGCCTCCTCTCCGTCATGTTCCCGGACGGTGTAATAGGCGGGAGACCCTTCACGCCAGGTGATGGCAACACTGTCCGAACTGACAATTGTACTGTTACAGTATGAAGACCATTGATCGTTGGAGATCATCGTCTCGGGATAGATCACGGTACCGTCTGATAGATAGACTTTGTAGCCTATTCTTGTTTCCTGGTTGAGGTTAGCCCAACCCTGATGAATCAAACTATCTTGAACTTCAATAGTCTTGTACTGGGAACCGTAATTCCACATATCCACAGTGATGATGAGATTACTCCACCCCGGCGCATGGGTGACCAGAATGGAGCAGGAAAGAACCATTGCTGAGAGCATCATTCCTCCAGAAGAACACCGGTTCGGGCAGCGTCATGCTGACACTGCGGCCATGGAGAATAACCCGGAGTACATTCACCGAGTTCCCATACATGAAGGTAATTGTCCATGGTTCCGAAAACAACCTCAATATGTCCGTCGTTGTCTATGTCGGCTATTACAAAGCCGCCGTTAACCTCAGATGGAAGAGTGTACGGAAAACCAAGGTCATAGAGCATTTCTCCATCATCACCAAAAGCGTAGATCATCCCCTCTCGGGTCCCCACAAGCAGGTCCGCAAAATCGTACCCATCCTGATCGTCAAGTTCTCCAAGCGCCGGGAACGGAGGTCGACCGATTCCAGAAGAAGGATATACATTACCGTTCCACTCTTGAATAAGCTCCCCCTCTTCATCCCAAGCCATCGCCTGGTTCTCCGCATTGGCAATGATCCTGTCGGCTCCTACAGCAAGAGGATCCCAGTCCGCCATGACGCAGCAAAGCACCTGATTTGAAGACTGCATGGGCGGATCACAGGAAAGCGGCGATGAAATATCCTCAGGGTCGAAAAGAAATACCGGTGGATAATTGTAAGTGGATTTCTTTTTCGAAAGGGCAATCCTGTCTCCGCTCATAGGAAGACTGCCCACTGCCGGTATCCCACGGAAATTGTTATCAACCCACTCCTCGCTTGAATAAACTTCCCCGGCTTCGTAATCGTAAAGGTGAAACCAGCTGTAATCGGTAAAAGAAGATGGCGCATAGAACGACCTGCTGATGATTATCTCATCGGGACCTGTGCCGTTGAGGTCGTATGAGCTTACCCAGGAAAATGGAACTGTTTCCGATACACTGAGGGCTTCATTATCAAGCACCTCCAGAACACCGCCCTGCACTCTTAAGATGTAAAGATTGTCACGGAGGATAACGGCTATCTCATCCCGGGAAATCTCGTTGGGGGCTTCAGGCTCAAGGTCTGCAAGGCAGACTGTGTGAGGGGCTTTCCAGGCATCACTCACCGGATGCGGGAAGGAATAAAGAAGTTCTCCGCTGGTGCCCCCGAACACGAACAGGGAATCCATCCCATCCACTATTACTTCCGGAAGTATGTCTCCGCATACATTGCCAACTGCGGGTATCGATGCTGAGATAAGGTTGAGATTATTGCTGAACCTGTAAGGATCTGTAACCCATAGAGGCGAAGAGGGATTATCGTACCGATAGGCCGCTATCAGAAAATCCCCCGCAGTTACGATTATCTCCATATCACCGTCTCCATCAAGATCAGCAAGGGCCGGAGGAGATTTTACCGACCCGAAAGTTCTTACCGGCCAGCCATCCTCGTTGGGGTAGAAATCAACCACTTCAACATCCGCTCCGGCGGAGTTGTTGCCCCTCCACGAGTCGGGTGTGTTCTCCTGTGGGTCAGCAACAGCTGCAAGGTGAACTTTACCTGAAACGTTTGAAGGCGGATTACGCCAGACGAACTGCAGCGTCTCCTCTTCTCCGGGATCAACACCGATACATTGTGCCCATGAGGTCCAGACTATCTCTTGGTAGATTATCTCAAGAGATACAGCGAATGCTCCGGACGCAACGGCACCTGCGTTACGAACGGTAACCTGCAGTTCGGGTTCACCAGAACCGCCATTAACAGAAAGAGTGGGATACCTGTTCATCTCAATATCAGTCGGTGAGATGATGAGGTCGCAGCAGTCCCTGAACTTGACCCTGTCTCCAATATCCACCGCGGGGTCTCCCAGGAGGTTGAATAATCCGATCTCAGATCTCCATATTCCATTAAAGTAGAATATGTTCAGGGAAGATAGCCTTCCTGCCTGGATCATATCTCCAGTCCTTGTAATGCCGTAATAGAGAGGCTGTATTATAGTGTTCTCAAAATACTCTCCCGATCCTGTGGCAGCAGCCCAGCTTGCGGCGAATACACCTATAGCACCACCTTCGGTATTCTTCATAAGTTCCTCGGCAAAACAGTCCACTCCAAAATCGTAGAACGGATCATCACTATAGCAGTTCCATAATGAGTAATCCGAATTGTACTGCTGATCGTAGGTCCAGTTGTAGGTTCCCTGTGAACAACTGCATAAAAGGACAAATGGATACATCTGATCTTCACCATGGCTCAGTGCCCTCACGTTCAGATCATCAAAGGTTGAGTCCGGTCTGCCCAGGTATCCTGGAAGCTCTTCATTCATTGCACATTCGAAGTAATGTACTCCACCATGATCGGTGTAGAAGAGGATCTGCGAACCTCTCTCAAATACGGTTTCACAAGCCAATATCCAGTCAGCGCTGGTCATTTTACTTCCATCGGGATTGGGAGGATCGGATTGCTGTGAATCCTTCCTGAAGAACTCGTCGATGTACGGTGTATGCAGATTGTCTTCTACAAGGCTGTCGATCGGTGAAGGATATACTTGAAGGCAGTTCAACTGACTTATGCAGCCGACTGAATAGAATAGGTTCAGATCGGATTCGTCGGGAACAGCCACAAAACAGGTTACAACCGGCAGTTCCGGATAACCAACTTCGTTCATGGGGCTTATGCCGGGTGTTCCTGTGAATCTAAGGTAATCAAGACCTTCATGAGAGACAGTATCAACCTGAAGTCCTCCGAGTTCAACGTCAAAACTGATAAACTCATCAAGGGTGATGTTGTGTTCGGTTACGGGTTCTGAACCCGCGGGGCAGCCTGCGCTGAACTCAAGCCATTCAGAATGTGAAGGTTTCGGGATAAGAAGAAGAACCGTCAGAACTAACGGAATCGCAATCGGTTTTAAAAGGCGCATTTCGTCTCCCCATAAAGTTAGAAGTAAACTACTGTTAAGGGGATCGACACCGAAGATGAGGTCGATCTCCGGTACTTTATTGCTATACTCGCAGTGGTAAATAAAGTCAAGGCGT
>JAIORS010000219.1 GCA_021108005.1 Candidatus Aegiribacteria sp. | reverse complement strand
ATCAGTGAAGCTTCAAGCTCTTCTATTGTTTCCGCTCTGAAAAGCTCAATAACTTCAAACTCATCGTAATCTGTAAGTGGTATCACTGGAATGGTTGATTCAGGAATGTATTCACTCTCCCAGACCTGCTGCCTGAGGGATTGTACAACATCAAACAGATGCCAGAAGGCATATAACTATTACAATAAACATTCTCATTTTTAACCTCTGTCTAGTAAATTCTTCTGATTGATAAGTTATCCATCACAATATAGAGGGGGAGGGCGAATACGAGGACATGGTAAGGCTACCCCCCCCCCCAGCTAAATAAACAGTATCTGGATTGAATTGATCTAAATTGCTTTGATGCGATTGTGCTATATCAGACAGGTTGAAGTGATTTGAACTGTCCACAGATATTGAAGCTATTGTTTCAGCCTCTCCATCCCTCCTTGTTCCTTACCCCTCGTTTTCGATTATGCTTATTGTACATCCATAGCGTCAATGGTTCTGGAAACTAATCATTAATCGAAGTAAGATACGGAAAATATGATTGAAAAAACAATTGAAGAGGGTATTTACCAGCTTATGATAACAGGAGACAGGAAAGTACTCTGAAACCCCGCCTCCCTTTAAGAAGGCGGGGCTTTTAACGACACCACACTCAAAGCGCTGTTTTACGTTCAATGAGAAAACGGTCAACTTGAATGCGTCTTTATAACTCTCCTCTAATTCCTCCTCACAACAAAGCTCCCGGTGCTGACTTCGGAACCGATGCCGCACTGAAGAAGGTATACCCCGTTAGGAACTGGTGTTCTATCATCCGTGTAACCATCCCAGTGAAGTACACTTCCCGATTCAGCATGACCGCTCCAGATCATGCGGCCGGAAATATCGTAGATCTTCACCGAAGCTTCTTCGGAGTATTCAACAACTGGAATGGAGAACATCCAGCCCTCGTTTTCAACACTGCGGGTGATCTCAACAGCTGAAACTCCTGAATCAGTTCCCCTGCTGCCGTAAACACTGACCTCGGTAAGACCCGAAGCTCCGCATACTCTTACGTAACGGACATCATCTGTACCGCTGCGTGATTCTGCGACGAACGTATAGAACTCCCTGTCAGAACCGGCCACTTCTATCAACAGAGAAGGTTCAACTGCAAGAGCAGTCTCAACATTCAGAATGAATTCATTTGTAAGCAAACCTATTCCGGGAGAAGTATCTGATATTCTTTCAGGCAACACTGATGTTACGGTACATTCCTCTCCGAGATCGATGACAACAGCATCAGCTCCGGAAGATGGCGTGTAGCGTACTTCTAATGAACCATCCGTCAGGCAGAGGGAATTACCACCTCTTGTAAGAACAGCCTCATCTATTACTGCCGGTATTGTCTCAACTATTCTCTCATGTACTGATGTTCTTTCAGTATCGGAAGACTCGTCCATCTCGATAACTTGTGTCCTGCCAGGAATACTTGTTGAAGCTCTCTCCATTGAAAACTCTTCAACAACCGAACACCCAAGTGAAATAACGTCAGAAGGAGAGGTCGGGAACTTGATGTAATTGTATTCCGACTCGTTGGTGCCGTCTGAGGCAAAAACCGCGTACACTACAAGAGGCATGTATGTGCTGAAATAGTCAACATATGAACCAACTCCTGCATACACCCTTCCAATAGTATGGAAAGGTGCCCTGGGGAAAACCCTCTTTATCTCATACCAGATCACATCCGTGGGCTCCTGGGGGCTTCCGGAGAAAGGATCGTTCACCGAAAGATCCCACTCAAGCTCAACCTCGCAGCCGACAAGTGAGTAATCTATCTCTCCGATGAGATCTGTGGGCGGTTCTGGTATCGTATTGTCGGCTTCAAAACACCCTGTATGCCAGCTGTCATGCTGGAATTGACGCCAAGGCATCATAGCCGGGAATGAACCCGCGCCAAGATCGTAGCAGTACAGTACAGGATCGCTGTCATCGGCAAGAATCATCTCGAGACTGTTGTCAGCATCGATATTGCCGATAGCTACCTGACCGTAAACTCCATTACCAAAAGCTACAGGGTAACCGCTGCAGATGCTGCCATCGCTGTTGATGGCGTACAGTAATCCATCGGCTGTTCCGACTACTATCTCAAGTTCGAAATCGCCATCAATGTCCGCTATGGACGGACCTCTTGAGGGAGTGCTGCCAACTGATACCGGAAATCCTGAAAATGATTGGTAATTCAATCCAGACCAGCACTCAACCGTTCCTCCATTAACGGATGCCGCTATGTCAAGATAACCGTCATCATTAAGATCGCCCAACGCGACTGGACCCATTACCCAGCCGCCTACATTCCAGGTATGTTCCACTGCGCCGGTGTTACCGTCGAGTACCAGAACCATATTTGTCTGAGTACCCCCGCTGGTACCGATTATGATCTCATTCACTCCATCATTATCGACATCCCCTACTACCGGGGAAGAGTAGAACCAGCAGTTAAATGATGTCTTCCAGATATTCGAGCCATCTGAAGGATCAAGAAGATAAACCGCGCTGTTGAAAGTCTTCTCATCAGAAGACTCCTTATCAGTCTGAAAACCTTCAGCTGTGCATACGACTATCTCAAGCCCGGAATGAATCGATGAAACATCGCCAATTGCAGGAGTGCAGATTACCGATGAGCCTCCAAGGCCAGGCTCAAGGTTGCGACACCATGTTCTCCAACCTCCCGTATGCTCAAACAAATAAACCGTGGGCTCAAGTGATGTCGTATCGGAAAGATGACGGCAGATCACCACCTCGGGATGGCCATCTCCATCAACATCTCCTATCGCGGGAGAAGACATGCTGGGGTAGAAACCGAGAGCAGCTGAACCACCCATCTCAACTGGCCAGCCACTTATGTTACTCCCTGTAATTACATCTCTCGCATGACATCCATAGGCATGAACCGAAAGAACATCAAGGTCTCCATCACCATCAAGATCAACTATGGTCGGACATGAATGAACATTGATACTCCCCCATCCACCTGAAAGCATCGGCCAGTGGCTGTTCCATGAACTGCCATCATCAGCAAGAATATGAACCCAGCCATCCGTGCTCTGAATGACAACATCAAGATCGCCATCATCATCAAGATCGGCTAGAACCGGGGAACCCTTTACGTTGTCATGAAGGGTTACCGGCCAGCCCGGCTGAACACCCATAACTGAAAAACTGTGATGAATGTCATTGTAACGGCCATCAGAAACAGGAACTGATGGATCCATGAGACCGTTGGCATCATGATCCTGTGCCTGTATGCTGAGTGTCATTCGACCGGAAGTACAACCGGTGAGATCATCGAAAACACCATGCCAGGTGTCTTTGTACTGTGCTTCCTCCGGACAGTTGGTCCAGCTCCAGTTCAATCCGGCGTCAGATGCCGTAATGTCATTGTATGGTAAAGAAACTCCGGCTGTAACGGTAACGGATGTCGTATCCATTGGCTCTGAAAAGACTACTGTTACATCAAGAGTTTGATCAGGAAGCACTGCCAGATCAATCGGATTGTGCCATTCCGGTGCTAAACCGTCAGCTGTCCAGTAAGCCTCCCAGATCGTTCTCCCTTCACAGGATATCACAACCTCTTCAACTACAGGGGAAAAGTTGTGGAGCTCGATATCAAGAGTATCCCCATGAGTCACTGTCGTATCCCACGCGTAACTCGTTACATCTATACTGTAGGGACCATCCGGAAAAGCGGCAAGAACGGGATTCGTTGTGACCCCGGAAAACTGATTGTCTGAATCCGTCTGCCAGCAGTTCTCCTCGATGTTTGAAACACCAAAACCTTCCCAGCCGGGATCAGGAAAAGCATCACCGCTATTGGATAGGCAGTTGAGAGTTCCATATTCAGTGGTATAAAGCTCTCTGTAATGATATCTGAAGTAGAACTGCTTGTACTTGTCATCATGTTGAGTACCGCCAAGCTCCCCCCTGAAATCAACCACATATCGCATACTAATAACTTCATCACCGCCTGGCTTTTGGCGAACAATTTTCCATAATATTCTTCGGGGATTTAGTTCATCAATTCCGTCTGCATCAATCCCTGCATCCGGGATTGAAGCCATGCCATCTCCGTAATGAGATTGACCGTACAGGAAATCAACCGCCCCTGAGAGATCTTCTCTATCAAGTGTATCCAGCCATACCTCAGAAACGGAAGTCCAGTTACCCCAGTCGAGGTAATCCATGTCAGGAAGGAAGAATGATCTGTCACTATTCGCATCCCATCCCCATGTAAAATCACCAACAGAGGTTGCTGAAGGAACAAGATAATCAAGAGGATTGCACAAAGCAGCATGACTTGAAACATATGGTGCTTCACTCCGCATGAAGTGCAAATGGGGGTGAGTGAGGGCCGGATGCATGATTCCAATAAAATCACCGATTTGGTGAAGCATAGTAGGGTCAAAGAAATCAATATTGAGTTCATCCAGATGTTGAAAGTTCCAGCCTTCAGATCCAAGATGATCCTCCCCAACAACAACAACCCACTGCACTTCGCCTGTTGGTAAAGTATCTGTTCCCCACCAACATGTATACCCTTCAACAACATTTCGAACGACATCACAGCCATCAGTGGAAGAGGTGTTCGCATCGATATCAATACCGAAGTGAAAATTAATTCCAAAAGGATCAGGAACCTGACTCCATCCGATATGATGGGTTCCATAGGAAGAAAAAAGTGTTCGTGATGAATCCTGCCCACTGGGCGTGGTCCCCACGGGCCATGGGATGAAGCCTGGCTCTGCCGTTACGATAGAAGGAAATTGAGTCAGTACAATGATTAAGAGAATTGTAATAGCTAGTTTTGTTCGTTCCATTCTATCTCACCTCCCTGACCATGCGAAATATGAAAGGAGTGTACTGATCAGAGTTTTCCTGAAAAATCAGAAAGGATCTGGAACTCTGAAGAACAAAATATCCGTTGGGGGAAATACCCATTTCTCCGGGATATCCGGTGGTTTCATGGATAAGTGTTTGATTCCAGTATATCTTCTGGAGGTTTTCAGTTTCATCTTCTATGTTTCTCAGAGTTGTCTCCCATACTACTGTGCACAAACCGTATTTTGAGGTTCTGAAAAATCGTCTTGATCCAGATATTGTCTGTGGGATGTCCCAGACAATTTCAAGTGTTGAAGAATCAAGTAAGTATCCTTGGGGAGATACACACAGGAGTTCCTCATCGGGTGAAAATTCCAAATCAAGTATGTATATGAAGTTATCATTGAAAGTTATCAGCTCATTATCAGATAAACTGTATATTCCCAATCCCAATGCTTTCAGCGGAATGGAAGTGTATTTACCTTCAGGTGATACGGCTGGTGCTATTGGACCAATTCCGTAATGACAGGGCAGAATAATTTCTGATAACGGACCTTTATCCGAAGCAGCTATGTATGAAATGCCTCTACCATCATATGGCAATTCCTCAGCCGGTGCCGAACATCCAAAGCAAGATAGAGAACCATCAGCACTGAGATCAAACTGATACATTCCTGATAATGGAATAGCTATTTCATCAAAAGAACCATCTGGATAGAAAAAGCATGCATAAGGTCTATGACCTGCTGGATTCTGAAGTAGCTGTACTCCGCCACTTACCATGAGTCCAACTGACGCATCTCTAGATAGTTTTATCCTTCCACTAGCTAAAGCAATATTACCGATTTCTTCGCCAAATCGATTTACTATCGTACCAGGTTCACCGTACATATTCGATGGCATATCCGGTGTATCCCATGTTCTATCCTCGGTAGGTGGATTCACTATGAAGTTCTCTCTCCAATAGTCTTCCCCCGGTACAACGAATTCTGCATCCATATTTAAGGGATTGCCTTCTCTATTGTAGAACAGATGCATCTGTTGTGCCAGTACTGCTCTCATCCTGCAGTCCAGCCAGTACCTGTCTTCTTCGGGAATACTCTCATCATTGAGTATCTCTTCAAGCCACGGCATGGGGTAACCATCGGTTAAGGCAGCTTCAAGTTCTTCGGTAGTTTCAGCATGGAAAAGCTCAACTACTTCTACTTCCGAAGAAGCTGAAGCTTCTTCAGCTCTTTCAGCAAGTGATTCTATAACATCATAAACACCTGATGCTGTTACCTGTGCTGCTGTAATGACCATGAGCATCATCAGTAAATATTTCATCATTTCTCCTATCATAATTTAGTATTTTCATTGATTTGGAAGGAACTTCGATGGAGGGCGAATGGGTGAGTAATGTAGAGTTACCCCCCCCCAGATACAATAAACAGTACTTTCTATGTTTTGAATCTCAACGAACGGATTGGATTCTCTTCTGTAAGGCAGGTCGAGCTGATTTGTATTATTCGCAGATATTGAAGCTATTGTTTAAGCCTCTCCATCCCTCCTTGTTCCTTACCCCTCGTTTTCGATTATGCTCACTGTACATCCATAGCGTCAAGAGTTCCGGAAACAAATCATTAATCGAAGCAAGAGACGGAAAATATGATTGAAATAACAATTGAAGAGGGTATCTGCCAGCTTATGATAACAGGAGACAGGAAAGTACCCCTCCGCTTAAACCCCGCCCCCTTTCAGAAGGCGGGGTTCTTAACGACTCTACTAATTAATTCCTCCTCACCACAAAGCTCCCGGTGCTGACTTCAGAACCAATGCTGCAATGAAGAAGGTACACGCCGTTGGGAACAGCTGTTCCGTTCTCCGTAAAGCCGTCCCAGTGAAGTACACTTCCCGATTCAGCATGACCGCTCCAGATCATGCGGCCGGAAACATCGTAGATCTTCACCGAAGCTTCTTCGGAATATTCAACAACTGGAATGGAGAACATCCAGCCCTCGTCTTCAACACTGCGGGTGATCTCAATAGATAAAACCTCTGAATCAGTACTTCTGCTGCCGTAAACACTGACCTCTGAAAGACCCAAAGCTCCGCATACTCTTACGTAACGGACATCATCTGTACCACTGTATGATTCTGCGGCGAACGTATAGAACTCCCTGTCAGAACCGGCTACTTCTATTAACAGAGAAGGTTCAATTAACGGAACAGTCTCAACATTAAGAACGGATTCATCCGTCATTGTAATTACATCAAGAGAAGTATTTGATACTCTTTCAGGAATAACTGACGTTACGGTACATTCTTCACCGAGATCGATGACGACCGCGTCAGCTCCGAAAGATGGCCTGTAGCGTACTTCAATAGAACCATCGGTCAGATATTCAGGATTGCCCTCCGAACGGCTCCGGTGCCGCGCTCCGGTGCCGGGCCTAACATGTAAACATTTTGTCAGTTTATTTCTCATAC
>JAIORS010000218.1 GCA_021108005.1 Candidatus Aegiribacteria sp. | reverse complement strand
ATCCGGCGCGGCCCCGCCGCTGTAACCAGGAACGAAACCGCAACAGCCATCTCCCGTAAGGGGTGAGAAGGCGCGGTAGTAGGAAGCCTGGAAGCCAGAAGACCTTCTGCCGATATTTTTATTTTCACCTTCGCGGGAGGGTGGAAAAGACATAGTGTTTTTTCCGCGCCAATCGTGACAGAATAAGGGAGCGATTATGCTTTCTCTCTCGATGATTCTGTTGCATCTTGTTCTTGTTGCAGCAGATAACGCGTACGTGATCGATACGAGCGGCAGTCTTGTAGAAATTAATCTTGTTTCGGGTGCTGTTAATCCCGGAGTTGCCGGACTGGGAAACTATCCGAACGATATCCTATACTCCGATGGGTATGTATACGTTGTTAACTCGGGTAGCGATAACTCCGCGCTACAGCGGATAAACGTGGAAACCTGGGTAATAGATAACCTGGCCATTGGAACAGGATACAACTGCTGGGGAGAGCAGTTACTTTCCTCCGATACACTTCTGATAAGCGCGGCACTGAATAATTCACTGGTAATTGTTTCGACAGAGCCCTTGTCAGTTCTTTCCGAGATACCGGGGGTTGGGCCGTGCCCGGAGTGGATGTGTCTTGCGGAAGGTTCTGCATGGGTGGCCTGCGGCGGATGGGGCAGCGACAATAACCTCGTCAAAGTTGATCTGACAACAATGACGGTCTCTGACACTATCGAAGTTGAGATCAACTGTCAGTCTGTTGCGTACGATGGAATCGATGAGCTCTTCGTAGTGAACAGTGGAACGTATGGAAATAATGAGGGTTCGATAAGCGTGATCAACGCTATATCAGGCAGTGTAACCGAAAACCTGTTAACAGGCGGATTTCCCTCAACAATATGTATCAGGGACAACAGAGCGTATATCGGTGACGGATGGGGACCTGGAGTATATGTAGTTACTACTGATACACATGAGATTCTTCACAATTCCTCAAATCCTGCTTTCACCGGCGGTACCGGTTTCGCTATCGATTCCTCGCAGAATCTGTTTGTAACCGATGCGATGAGTGGTCAGGTTCGGGTTTATGATCAGAATGATCAACTTCTTAAATCCTATACAGTCAGTAATCCGGGAGCTATCGCCGTAAGAGGAAGTTTGACAGGTATCGAAACAGCCGAAGTGAATATACCATCATCGTGTCTACGGATATCTCCCGTTCCGGCTTCCTCAGTTATCACAGTAACAGGCGCAGTTCCACATGAAAGCATTCACGTCTTCGATCTGTCCGGAAGGCGCGTGGCATCATCGGTATCCGACGAATCCGGAATATCGAGTTTTAGTATTAAAAACCTCCCTGAAGGTCTCTACAGTGTCGTATCCGGGGAACTGTCCGGCAGAATTACTGTTCTGCGATGAAGACGTGTGATTAAGCATGATCTGTGTTCTTACACTGATGTTGTGCATCTCGACTGCCGATCCCTGGGCTGATGGCTCACCGGATGTGATGTATGGAGAAGGAGCAGGATTCGGGCAGGAATACTACCCGGGGAACATACTGGGGCCGCCCGATCCGGATGCGACAACAACCTTTCCCTCCTGCTCGGAATCGGAGCTTCTCACCCTTGGAACCGATGGATGGGTTATGCTCGAGTTCATCGACAATATCGTTTTGGACGGTGCCGGACCGGATTTTTCGGTCTTCGAGAATGTATTCCAGTTCGGCGCTATCTACTTCAGGGAATGTGCCTTTGTCGAAGTCAGCCAGGATGGTATCGACTGGGTGATGTTCCCCTGGGATCCGGAGACCCTTGAAGGTCTTGCGGGTGTCTGGCCGACAACGGGTGACGATCCGGCGGATCCTGCTGTTTCCGGAGGGGATCAGTTCGATCTTGCCGATGTTGGTCTATCCTGGATAAAGTATGTACGGCTGACCGATTGCGGCGATGATGTGCAGGATGGCGGGTTGTTCGATCTTGATGCGGTTGTCGCCGTGAACTGGCAGGAAGCAGAGGTATTCGATCAGTACGAGCTTAACTGTTTTCCGAATCCGGTAAATGATTTTCTCAGCGTTCATGTCCTGGAGCCCGGAACGATCCGGCTTTACTCACTGGATGGCAGACTGAGATATATGGATGAAATCCCTGAGGGTTCGTGCGATATTGGGATGAGCGGTTATCCTGAAGGCGTGTATGTTCTCAGGTTTTCGTATCCGGCAGGACCGGACAAATCCGTTCTGTTCACTGTGACGAAATAGGCGATGCTAGCGGGGGTGTGCTTTATTAATGCTGTACTGTTTCAACTCTTCAGGTAAGCCTGGTATAGTTGGGCTTTTAATCTGAAGTTTGTCATACAATTCAAGGAAATAGCGAGCTCCTTCTGAAAGGCTTTGTTGAATTGCTTCTTCGCCATACTCGTTGATAATATGATATACCATAAATTTGCCTGCTATGCAGCCGTATTTGTCCCAGTATTTGCCTACGTTTGATTTCATTAATATGCTGTCTTTTTCTTGTTCACAAGTTTCGATATTCAATAATATTTTTACAGCAGCATCCAATTGACCAAATGCATCTTTTTCATGTTCTTTAAGTTCATTTGACGTATTATAGTATTTAATTAAATATTGCATCTGGTTATGACTTAGATAATGAGCAATTCCTTCATTTTGGATTATTTCTACCAGCTGTCCAATTTTTGTAGTATCTCTATTGTTTTTCCAGTAGGATGATACGTGCTGATATTCTGCAAATACTAAATGGAATAACTCGTGAGACATCGTATTTGAAACATTGTCATTTAGAAGTTCATCGACATCATCACCGTACAAATTTGTTAAAATCGATAGATTTATAATAATAACAGATTCTCCTTGTTCGGTAACATTGTAATGATCATCTATCTTTGTAATTTCTCGAACCATTGCATCACCCCATTCCCAACCAGTTAAGACGAAATACACATTACATGTAATATTTAGAGGGTAATCTGTGGGAATATAAGGCTTTATTCTGTCTACAATTTCTCCCTGAAAATCATATTCTTTGATTTCATTCAACAACATAGAAGATGCGTCCCTTTGCAGCCATGCCAGTTTTAAACCGTAAGGGTCTGATCCTGAAGAATCATTGATTGAAAAAGATCTTAATTCATCGTAAAAAGTTGGTAGATCATTTTGAGACAGTGTGTTGCCTACAACTCCAGCCATGATTTGTGTACATGGTTGCTTTAAAATCTCTTTCATGGTTGTTTCCGAGTTATCATTAAACCACTGTAGTAATAAGTCAGAGGATTTTGTATGGATACTGAATTCTATCTTCATATTTCAAACTTCTATACAGTTATTTTTGTCGATACAATTAGATGATGTCACTATTTCCATTCCTTGCTTTCATACTTGTCTGATGCGTTATCCACGTGCAACCAGACTGCAATTTAAGATAAAAGTAATTCCCTAAACAATAGTACCAATATAACTAACTTCTCTGACCCGTAAGCATGAGATCATATAGTTCATCCAAAGTGAGTTACCTGTTGAAACAGCTTTAAAGTGATTTTAGATTGTTGACATTCAAGGAATTTTACATATTGTACAAATATACAAATAGGAGGGGCTGAATGGTTTTTGATAAGGATAGATACCAGAAACGTGCAGAGATTCTCAGGGCAATGGCCAACGCGGCGCGGTTGGTGATCGTTGAGAGGCTTTCATCGGGTGACAGAACAGTCGGGGAACTTACTGAAATGGTGAATCTTGATATTTCCACAGTTTCAAGGCATCTCCTGATTCTTCGCAATGCGGGTATTGTTTCCAGCAGAAGAGATGGGAATAAGATGATCTACAATCTCCGTACACCCTGTGTGCTTAATTTCATAAACTGCGTGGAACAGGTGATTGCTCATGAAAACGAAGAACAGGGAGATGACAGCAGTTGCATGGACTGCAGCTGAGATCCGGTGAAGGATTTCAGGAGATGGGATGCGTATAAGAAAAGAGAGTAAGGCCCTGGGATATATGCTGGGGTTCTTTCTGTTCGCGTACTTTCTGCCCGTTGGATGGTACCGCTTCGACAACGCTGTTTTTGAAGCATTATTCCTTCTCAGGGAATACGCCAGAGAGCATGTGCTTACATGCCTTATTCCTGCATTCTTCATAGCGGGAGCCATATCGGTATTTCTAAGTAAGAATTCCGTAATGAAGTACCTTGGCGCACGGGCGAAAAAAGTTGTGGCTTACGGAGTGGCTTCGGTTTCAGGCAGTATACTCGCTGTGTGTTCGTGCACTGTTCTTCCGCTATTCGCAGGGATCTACAGGATGGGGGCGGGTATCGGGCCCGCGACCACTTTCCTTTATTCCGGCCCCGCGATAAACGTTCTCGCGATAATCCTGACTGCCAGAATTCTTGGTATTGAACTGGGTTTAGCCCGAGCGGTGGGCGCGATAGTCTTCAGTATTGTGATCGGTCTTATAATGCAGATGATCTACGGCGGGAGGGAGCAGGAGCGAACTGCGGAAGCGGTAAAAGCGGCCACAGGAGAAATCGACAGACCTTTGTGGCAAACTGCTTTGTATTTCGGAAGCATGGTTGGAATACTGATCTTTGCCAACTGGGGCAAACCATCCGGCAATGGCGGTATCTGGAGCCTGATATACTCTGTGAAGTGGTCTGTTACCGGAGCTTTCGCGATAATGCTGGGGCTGATTCTTCACAATTGGTTCGGTGTTAAATTATGGAAACTGCTCATTGTAAGCGCGGTAATTGCAGGTCTTGGTTTAGGTTTTCCCGGATATCCGGTTATCGCGTTCGCAGGCGGCCTTGCGGGGTTATCGGCAGTACTTTCAACCGGGAACATTGAAGTGAAGACATGGCTCAGCTCAACATATGATTTCGCAAAACAGATACTGCCCCTGCTTTTCGCAGGGGTTCTTGTAGCTGGCGCGCTGCTGGGCAGGCCGGGGCACGAGGGGCTGATACCTTCGGAGTGGATCAGCTCAGCTGTGGGAGGTAATTCCGTACAGGCAAACCTGTTCGCATCAATTGCCGGAGCGTTCATGTACTTCGCTACGCTTACGGAAGTACCAATTCTTCAGGGACTGATAGGTTCAGGAATGGGGAAAGGGCCCGCCCTGGCGCTGCTTCTGGCCGGTCCCGCTCTTTCTCTTCCCAACATGCTTGTGATCAGAAGTATTATGGGAACCGGCCGGACCGTAACTTTCGTCACTCTGGTAGTGATAATGGCAACAGTAAGCGGAATATTCTTTGGAATCTTCGCTGGTTAGGGGTTGAAATGAAAATTAAGATACTTGGAGGCGGTTGCCCGAAATGCAAAAAACTGGCGAAATTGGCCGAAGAAACCGCCGCTGAACTGAATCTTGACTTCGAAATAGAAAAGATCACGGATATCAATGAAATCATATCCTATGGAGTAATGCTTACCCCCGCGCTTGTGGTGGACGGTGAAGTATTGATATCGGGTTCAGTTCCCTCAAAGGAAGAAATAACCAGGTGCCTTTCCGGAAATTAAAGATCCTCTACAACCCCGGACAGATCAATCTGAACTATGGTTTGATCGATGGTAATGCCGTATAGCTGATAACCATCTGCCATCGCCATATCATAGAAAGTCATACCCGGGTCGAATGTGTCGAGGTAGGTTCCGTTATTGTCAAAAACCTTAAGATCGCCGAAATCACTCACCCATAGCCTGCCCTGTGGATCGATGCAGAAGCATAACGGGGAAGTGAACTGTCCCGGACGGTCTCCATCGCTTCCGAACCGGTCAAGGAAACGTCCATCGGGGCTGAACTTGAAAAAGCTTTCATTAAATGAGCCGTACGCGAAGATATTCCCCATACCGTCAACCTCTACATCCGTATCAAGTTCCGAATCACAGCTCTGGCCGCTTATGGCCTCCTCAAGAAGAAAATCAATTCTGCCGTCCGGTGCAAACTTTATGATATCATCACTGTTTTTGTACCATGAGGCGACAACACTTCCGTCATCGCAGACTTCAACGTCGTCGAAACCCCACCCGTCCGGATGCTGAAGAGAGCCCACAAGTTCCCCGTTGCCGGCATCGTGAATGTAAAGCTCGCTGTCGTAAATCAGATATAACAATCCGTCTCTCGATAAAGCCATCGAATGCAGATAGATATCATCGGACTTTCCGTAGTTCCACTGGCTGGTATAGTTTCCATTGGTATCGAAGATCTGGATTTTACCACCTTCGGATTCAGCAACATAGATGTTTCCCTGAGTGTCAACACATATCTGTTCGGCATCCTGGAAATATCCCGCTCCCATTCCCGAACCCCCGAACTCAAGTACTACGGGAACGGCCGTTTCTCCGGCGATAACCGAAACTGTTTCTTTTAACATCTCTCCGACACCGGATGATCTCATCTGATAGAAAATAAAGCCCGCAATTCCTGCGAATAGAACCAGAGACACTATCACACCAATGCAGGATCTCTTAGCCCCGCCCGAATTAAAAACGACCGTTGGCTGAAAAGGCGTTGTTCCCTTAGCATGGTCTGATGAATCATCGTAGGAAAATGAGTCAGGAACTATCACAGTACTGTCACAGTAAGGGCAGGAAAGCGTTTTCTGACCCTTTTTAATCTGCAGGGACGCCCCACAGGAAGGGCAGTCAAATTCTCTGATTTTCATAAACCACCTCGTTAAATTAATCGGCTATTGATCAGGATATAGAATGTTCATCAATTCCATTGAAACTTCCCTTACACCGATTTCATCCATCATCATTCCCTCAAAAAAAGACGCCCTTACCAATGCGTTTTCTATCATAAGTCTGCCTGGTGGAACGAGAATCGAATTGCGTAATTCCACAAGCACTTTTGATTTAAGGGTATCCTGAATTGCTGTACCGTCAGTATTTATCATCCAGATGGACACATCTCCCATAATACTGTATTGAACATCAAAGAGGATCCTATCCTCGAACCGCGAGAGAACATCCCTTCCGATTATCCTCTCAAGAACCGATTTCATTACCGGGCCTCGTTGCGGATTAGAAAGCCGTCCGGGTAATTGGATATTCACAGCGTTTGGAATGGTGGAGGCATCAAAATCGCTGAAAGGATATTCACCTTCAGGCTGCAGGGGCGTTTCAACCCGGTATTGGCTTGAAGGGGGTGGAAGCGGGGAGGGGGAAGTCCTCTGTGGTTTCGTTGTTCCGTTCCCCCTGATCCAGAGAAGATGTTCCGAATCATCTCTTATCGGGTATAGGTTTACAATAAGGTCCTCCACAGCGGAGATGGCCCCGCCCCAGGTTTCCATGTAATGTGTGTCCAGACGGTGTGGTTCTATCTGAATGCCGGAGAGGTTGGAAGGTACATTTCCATGAACACAGGTGAATGCCATGTTTACTGAAGTATTGCCTGAGGGAACAACCTCCGTACCGGTGCCCCTCCATGCGGCTGAAGACAGAGGTATGGCCTCGGGAAAATCTGTCCAGAAAAAAGCGTTTTGATTCTCCGGGGAATTTACCATGAGAGTGTCCGCCTCCCGCTCAAGCCATCGGCTGCTTCTTAGCGGTAGTTCAAGCGGGGGAGAATCCGTACCCTGCTGGCTGAAAAACAGAACCGATGAAGAACAGTCCGATACAGGGATCAGTTGCAGGCCTGCGCTCAGTGCTGAATTATCTGGTATGCATTCAACTGAGGCGAGGGATCGTGCGGTCTCAAGAATTTCCACCCCTACACCGTTGGGACAGATGATTATGTATCCCGCCCATCCTGCCCTCTGAATCATCATGCCGCTGCAGGCAAGTGTCCAGAATTCCTCCCTCTGCCATTGTGTAAGACCCTCCCAGGGTTCCTCCGGCAGGAGACCGTCTTTCATCATCACAACGATGATATCCGATGACCCGGATATTTCAGGAAGATCGTATACGGGTGTACCGATGTTCATGAGAAGCGAGATCAGAATAAGTGAAGTCAATTATATATCTCCCATCATCTGTTCAAGTTCCTCTGTTCTGGCATTCAGCTGGTTGACGACCGAATCCGCCTCATCGATAAGATTGTACGCGCCTGTTATCGCGTCCTGCGGGCTTGTATGCTGCATCTCCTGAGTTTGCGTGGTATCCGGCTGTGTAGAAGCAGTGGAATCCGCAGCAATTTCAGTCTCAGATTCTCCGCCACATGCAGCGGAAAGACCGAGTATAGCAACAGTAATCAACAAAATTGTTTTCATTAAATCGTCCCTTCCATCTCCCGTGCTTCGGCTTCATCAAACCACACCGACACTATACTTCAATTTGTAACCGGAACCCCTCTTTGACATGTCGTAATTATCAGGTTCTGTATCCCGCGCAATTGTATCTTCGTTTCTATAGGAAGTACTCATTCCCATAACAGGATATTTATACACAATTCCATCCGCAATAGGGAATGTACCTTGACCTTCGGTGCTTACTTTACAATAATTCCGTCCCGCTTATTGCGGAGAGGTGGCCGAGTATGGCTTAAGGCGTACGCCTGCTAAGCGTATGAGATTATATCTCCGAGGGTTCAAATCCCTCCCTCTCCGCCAGTTGATCAAATCCCCGGAAATCTCCGGATTCTCAGAAAATGATGGCTCTAACCCACCAATGGGTACATTGTTCGACAGGGTTTTGCTTTCATAGAAGTTGTCGATTCGGACTTTCGGTCAAAGACCGAGCTGATAAGTTTATCCAGATAAGAGAAACGAGTCGAAGGAAATACCACCTACTCCTTTATTGGAACCGGATGCGCGTTTGTTCCCAACATGTCAATCTACCGTAGCCTCTCATCTGACAGCTTCAGCAGACACAACCGTTGGTAATCCTGTCCAACGAAATTCCTATACCTTAAGCAAGCCGCTGTCTAGTCAGTCTATCATGGTTATTTCACTATAAAGTTCTATAGCATAAATGACAGGGTTACGATATGTCTTGATTTTAGACGAGTTCTTCGTAGCATCGGAACATATCATACACAAGGATATATACTGCCTGATAGTGGTGTTCTATTGGACAGTAAACCAGTGTTCCGAATCCGATTTCATGTGGCTACCAAAGGTGACCATCCTCTTCGGGATAAAGTTTAGGAATGACAAACATGAACACATTGCGATCCGGCGTGTCATCAGCTCCCCAGTACGCACCGTGAGAAGTGAAACCATAGAACTCTAAGGCATTCCTGAAGCTCATACGCATCCCGTTGTCGTAACGGATGTTCTCGATCGGCTGCTTGACATTCTTCTTTTGTCCCTTAACTTCTTCGATTTTCGCAACGGTTATGTAAGCTTTACCGGGCTTCTTAATATTCTTTGTAAAACTGGAGCCTAGTAGATCGATGGGTGCATACACATTGATCCACCTCTCAGGTACTCCTGGAGCTGCATGTCGGTCCTTAAAATATTGTGGTGCGGTAGCCTTTACGAAGTCATATGCCGAGCCGATTGTCACAAGCTTCTTGATTTTCTCAAAAGCTAGCTCAGGCGGATGTTCCTTAGGGAACAGGGCGTCAATTGCCAGTATCGAACCGAAGCTGTACGAAATAAGTGTTGCCGACCGATATCGATCGTTCTCCCGAAACCTCTCCGCCTGCTCTGATAGGCCATGCATCAGTATTCCCCGCCGATCTGTTGTCCGCAGGTAGGCGCTGGCTGACAGCAGCCCACTTCCAATCAATGAAATACTATTTCGAAGTTTCGAGAATGCAGGTATTCCTAAAGTTGTCATCGCAATCATGATCAATTGGGGAATCGTGATCTTAGCAGATGCATCACCTATAATCGGGAGCTCGTCAAAATGGTTAACTGCATCAATTGCGGCCCATATGAGGAACACTGAGTACAACGCCACCACCACTACAACCCCTACTGCTAGAACGAGCTGGAGCCGACCCTTCTTAGCCCTACTCGGAGATAGTTTAAAGAAACGAATGAAGGTTCGAACATGCAGTAGTGCGAGTATCGTCCGGAATATGCGCACAATGATGTTCTGTCTTTCCCAGGATTCCGTGAGATATGCTGCCCACGCGTATTCGAAGATATCGAACTCTGGTGTTTCTTCTTCACCATCTTTTCGCAGAATGGTGGCAACATGATGGGTCTTTGGACTTGAGGAATCATCGGACATGGTGACGGCCCCGGAATGCCATTCGATGCTCCATTTCGAGGAGCCAGTGCGGGATTGCTTCTCGCACGCATCCCTCAACCTCGTGACGACTCCGTTAATTGTTTTGCCAGCCGCACTACCTATGTCGAGCGGAC
The DNA here is from genome assembly GCA_021108005.1 of Candidatus Aegiribacteria sp. Lineage (NCBI taxonomy): Bacteria > Pseudomonadati > Candidatus Aegiribacteria > Candidatus Aegiribacteria sp. The sequence continues at coordinate 113,066 of JAIORS010000218.1, read as the reverse complement.
CGATATAGAGAATGGCTTCCCTGGGTCGGTCATCGGAGGGTTTTGGTGATTGATTTTTCGAATAGTCTGTGTCAGTGACTGCAGATTCCTGAACTGATAATGTGCTATCAGAATCGCTCATTGATTTTTCCATTGTCGCCTCATTCTGATCATGCGTGCGTCAACCACGATCTCGCTGCTGTTTATAAGATCTCAGGATCACTTGCTGTGACCATCATATCACTAAGACAAGCTGATAGAAAAAGGACTTCTTCCATTTGCAATAGCAATTCTGAACGAAAACCCTCATAGCAACGAATCTCATCAAAATGACATTACCGAGTATAACCCAGCATGTCAAGTAAATCAGTAGATACATGAACCTTAATCATCCAACCATATATAAATCTATTTCCGGATGGTCACTAAATCCTATATCCGTCTTACCTGGATCTCAGTAAAGCTATCACCCGCTTCAAAATTCTCCGCCAGTTCATCATATTCTCAGAAATCTCCGAATTCTAAGAAAATGAAACACGTTCCGCGAGTATTCTTCATGGCATAGGGTATTGAATCTGCAGAATCGGATCTGATTGTGAGTCGTTTCGAATTCCTTTCATAAGAACATAGGGTTTCATGTTTTGCCGGTGAGTAAGAAAAAATATAGTATAATGTTCGGGATCTTACGGTCATTCTGATAATACGAAAGGATATTAGCATGATTAACAATAAAATAAGAATACTGAGCTTTCTTGCTTTATGTGCCGTCCCGGTGCTTATGACAGCATGTGGTGATGTTTCCGGACCATCCCCTGTAGATTCATTGTGCGGATGGGTTGTTGGAAGTACTTCAGGTGGATTCGGTATTATTATTCATACGGTAGATGGAGGAAGCACCTGGGTCCGTCAGGGTGATACCTCTACAATCCCGGATTCGCCACTAGAATCTGTCAGGGCTGTCGATTCTCTTCAAGCATGGGTCGTGGGTGATGCTTCCGGCGGTTATGGCGTAATCCTCAGGACACAGGATGCAGGGGAGACCTGGGAGAGGTTGCCCCAGAGTTCGGGTATACCAGCTTCAGATCTGCTCAATATCAGTATACTTAATGAGAACAGCATCTGGGTTGTTGGCTCTGATAACACGATTATCCAAACAACTGATGGGGGGAATTCCTGGACCTCGATGTCCGATCCGGCATTCGATGCGTACAACATGAGTTCCATTAGCGCTGTTGATGCATCTAATATCTGGATATGTGGTAGAACCATGTTCGATGGTATTATCATCCACTCCACTGACGGTGGGACAAGCTGGACAGCAGAAGGTGATTCAACTCTGATGATAGATTACCCCTTGATTTCGATAAGTGCTTTCGATCAGGATCATTGTTGGGTAGTAGGTCATGGTTACACGTTTGCCAATACTACCGATAGTGGTGTTAACTGGAATTTATGCGGACCTGATTCATTGAATCGAAATCCTCTCGGTTACGATGCCAACGGCGTATGCCCCACCAGTGTAAACAGAGCCTGGGTTGCGTTGGATAACGGCGGGCTCTACCTCACTGAGGATGGTGGAGACAGCTGGACACATCAGTCAGTACCTGGTGGTGCTCACGGATGCTATCTGCTTCGGACATGTGCTACAGATCAGAACACCGCATGGACAGTGGGCACCGGAATAGGTGTTGGCATAATTCTCCATACGACAGATGGCACGACCTGGTCATCGCAGACAGCTCCGACCAATAACGGATTCAGCGATGTTTCATTCGTTGATTCATATAATTGATTCAACCGGATTATTCCGGGTTGGGCCCGTACAAATTCGGAGAAAATTCGAGAGCGAGATATGAATCACAAGTAATGACGAAAAGCTGGTCACAGGCCAGTAGTTGTTACGAAATTCACGGAAGCATTTACTCAAGGTTTGACGGAACGGGGATGGTTGCTGTATTATCACTTTATATATGGAGTATTTGCTGGAAAGGACGTGCCGGAACTTTATTCAAGGATGCGTTGCAGTGATGTGCAATTAAAATTCCTTGCAGCTGAAAGGATAAATGTGGCAATAAGTATTCCAATAGCTCGGGCATACTATCCTGCAAGAACGGGTACAACCCGGATTCTCTGCTGGCTTCCAGAGGATGAGCTGAGAAGAATGATTAGAAGTGGTGACGCGCCGGACGATATAATTGAAGATTTTCCATCCGGTCTTGAGATAGAAGTATCGGCAGACGCTCTTGATGAGTATGAGATAAAGCTGGGTTTCTCGCCGGAATTAATCTGCAGAGCTTATTCTTACTTCATGAATCGAGGTTCGGTAGATAAGTCCGGTCTTGTTGATGGAGCAAGTCTGGAAAGAATTTTGGAACAGGTGCCCGTTAATCGAAGGGGAAACGATCTGGAAGGGGATATTGAACAGGTATTTCCAGTGGGGAAAATACTCCTTAAACCAGGGATGTCCGACGGTGCCGATCCGAATCGGTAAAGGTATTCCTTCAGGAAGCAGGGAACATTATGGCGAATGTTGAAATTTATACGCTTAACGTTGGTCAGGCGGACACTTCTATATTAAAAACACCTGAAGACAATGTGATTGTTATTGATGCTGTAAAACCGAGGAAAACCAGGAAATTGCTTGACAGGATAATCCCGGACTCAAAAGTTGCTTCAAATGGAAAGAAAATTGTTTCCCATCTCATTATCACACATCCACATGAGGATCATTACAGCGCAGTTCAGAGTCTGCTGAAGAGGTACCATGTGCAAAAAGTCATTCTTTCTCCCTTCTGGTTCGAAACTACAACCAATGTGGGTTATCATGATATTCTGAATACTCTTGATTCTCCCGAATCGAATTCATCCTTTCACTTCCTTTCAGGTTACGAACGGATTTATCCTGATGGTGGAACCTTCGATTCATTCGGAGAAGAACCTCTTCTCGAACTGCTGGGGCCTTCCAATGATATCCTCAAAGAGCTTCATCAGTGCGGGAAGCTCAACACCAACCATCTGTCTATCATGACAAGGTTTACATACGACCGATTCAGCATGGTCTTCGCAGGGGATGCCCAGATGGAGAACTGGGCTCAGTACGACAGCGAAGGGATGCTTGCGAATAAGTGTAAAATTCTGAGAACAGCTCACCATGGAAGCATGAACGGAACACAGTGGGAAAGGCTTGAAAAGCTGTCACCCGGTACCGTTATAGTTTCTTCCGATCCCGAAGGGCGCGATAAGCTTCCTGATTTGATAGGGGCGGCGATTTTCAGGAAGTACGATATGTCCAGATCATCCAGAAAGGTATTTCTGACCAGCAGGACCGGAACCATTAAAATAGTCGTAAGCAATCCCGCGTCTGGAAGATTCAAAACGACATCCTACCGAGAGAAATCAACAAAGACCGTTCCCTGGGGAGAAGACAAACCTGATATTCCAAAAACCGACTGGGATCAGTTTATAAAAGATCGCCTGGGAGTAGTGTAAAAGTATCTTAAGAAAAGCTTTTGCATTCAACCAGGATTTTCCTGGAATGTTACTTATCTAATAAAAACCATCCTGCCGCTGTGGTCAATTCCCTGGAACTCCAGCCTGTAACAGTATACACCTGCGGGAACGAAGTTGCCTCGTTCATCCCTGCCGTCCCACGAGATGATGTGATGTCCCGATTCCTGAAAACTTCTCACGAGTGTTTTCACCTGGCGTCCGTAAAGATCGAAGACGGTGAGTGTGACGGGAGAACTGCTGTTCGGCAAGTCGAAGCCGATAGACGCTGAAGTACTGAACGGATTCGGACTGGCGGGCTTCGGGTTGAAGCTTATGGGACCATCGGCAGTCTCTTCTATTCCAGTTGGAATCGGTGTCAGTATCACCACCGAACTTGACATCTCGTTCAGAGAGTCAACCGCCACCTCGATTATTCCGCTGCTGTATCGTCGAACGAATATGCCGCCTGTTACTTCGTAGTCTATACCGGGTTCAGCCATGATGAAATGATGTATGTCGAACCATGTCTCATAATGCTGGTTGACTACTTCCGATCTGATAACACCGCCTGATAATGTATCGATAGAGAACACCAGATTCCCAAGATACCAGCCGTACTCGGTATTCCTGTAGCCGTCGCCGTCAGTGTCAGCGTCAAAAAACTCTATTTCTCCGTTACTGAGTTTTATACAGCGCCAGCCTACCGTGTCTTCGTCTCCCTCTGGATACTCTCCTTCAGGAATGTCAACGACTTGATACTCGGGATAAATCATCTCTGAATCGGATTGTTCGCGATGATCGATCATCGGACCCTTGCAGATGGATGAGGTCTGAACATGCAGGGGATATCCGGGAAAAGGTACATCTCTCTCCCAGTCATCAGCATGCAGAAAATCATTCCTGCCCATCCAGTTATCGCCTTCATTCAGATACGTTTCAAAGCGGTGTGTGTGTCCTGCAAGAGCCAGACTGAAACCGTAGCTGTCAAGGATGTCCCTGACTCTTCCGGTATTCAGCACCGACCACATGTAAATGTCATACACAGGTCCGTGGGTGATGAAGAAAAGGGTGTTATCCTTTCCTGAATTCAAAACCTGGAGTTTTTCTACCATCCAGTCGAGAACCTCATCAAGCGGACCGCGACAGCGCCACAATTGTGTCGGGCCCAAGTCAGGTCCCGAATCTATGCAGTAGAAGGCGGCATTGCCGAAACGGAACTCGCAGTTCATTACCCGATTGATTTCTTGAAAATAGCGGAAGTAGCCGTATGGATTTGTGAAAAGCCAGTCGTTGTAGTAATCGTGATTGCCCGACATAACCACCACCGGAACACGGAGAAGTGAAAGTATTTTGAGAACAGTGTCAGGGAAAGCGGTTCCAATGTCCATATGCTCACATACATCACCGCTCAATATCACGAACTGCGGGTTAAGGCAGTTCGCCTCATCAACGAATGTATGCAGACGCTCCGCTGTCGTGTAGTCCGTGTCTTCGTAGCCTATGTGAGGGTCTGTTATGTTGATGAACATCCATTCATCGGGATACTCGTTTATGATTTTGACAGCGTTTGTACTGTGATACTGGCAATCGGTGAGATTTACTCCTATATCGTAGAAGTCCGGGGGTATTGAAGATGGAACCGATACTATGATTTTCTGAACCCGTTCGATTCCAGGACCGAATAACTCTATTTCAAAATCACTGCCGGGAAAGCGGTCACTGAACGAGATTTCAATTACCGGCAGAGTGAACGTTTCATTAAGGGGATTCTCCAGCTGAACCTGAACGTCTCCGCTGCTGAAAACACCCAACCGTGATATTAGAATAGTGAATGTCTCTCCTCCTGTGCGAATTACCGGCTGTGTCATTCTGGGAGAAAGAAGAGCTTCCGAAAAATACGTTCCTTCTTCCCCTGTGGAGGGTGGTTCCGTTGATTCGAAGGCGCCTATGTCAACGATTCCGTTCTGTCTCGGATTTCCGTCAGGATCGGTACCGGGCAGGAGAGTCGCGGCAATACCGAAACGTGTTCCTGAATTCAGACAGGGCGAACCATCGACAAGATGAAAGTCCAGATTGCCAGGATCAGCGAAACCCATAAAAGACAGGTTGTCAAATATGTAAGTATTCGTTCCGTCAAGTATCTTGTCGTAATCATCAACAACGACGCAATTTACCAGAGTGAACTCATCGGAGTCGCAGAGCCCATCTCCAGGATGGGGGCCAACAGTGCAGTTCAGCAGTATCGCCTCGTAGTTGCCGATTCCTTTGCAGTCTATTCCGTCCTCTCCGTTGCCGGCTGACAGGCAGCCTATGATTTCGTTATCACCGTTGCTCAGGCAGATGCCGTCAGTTCCATTGCCGGTAATAATACAGTTGGTTGCATGAAGGCTGGCTGCGTCACAGCAGTTTATTCCATCATTGTCATTGTCCGTTATCTGGCAGTTGTTGACAGAAGGGCAGGCTTCGTATCCGGTCAGCAGTACACCGTGCCATTTGCCGTCACGAATAATGCAGTTTTCTATCAGAGGGGAACAATTATCAATCCACAATCCACCCTTGTTCTCAGCGGAAATGTTGCCGGCACCTTCGATTGTACAGAATTCGAGGTGTGAGCTGCTGGAAGCAATTCGGATGTAGTTGTATTCATCTGTTCCCGGAGAAGTCTGGAAAATGATCTGCTGATTCAGTGTGCCGATTGCTGTAAGTGTACCGAAAACATCAAACTCGTATTCCTCAAGAATTCCATCTTCGAACTGGAATACAACACCCGGGGCCAGAGTGAGAGTATCACCACTGGCAACTGAAATGTCATCGATGATTGTGTAAGTACCTTCGGGCAGGAAACCGGAAAGCTCTCCCTGGAGATCGACTGCATGCACTTGCTGAACTCCACCATGAATCAGACAGGCAGCGCCAATCAGCGGAATGATTCTATCAGGAAGTTTCATGATTATCCCTTTTCAGCGAAGAATAACCGAGACGCTGTTATCCAGAGGATTCGTTACGTATGCGTACTCCCCGGAAGGAAGAACACATATTCTGAAAGGTTCGTACTCCATATCCATTACAGCAACAATTCTATTGTCGGATGTTCGAATTACCATGATACTCTTCTCTGTGCTGTTTGTTACGTATACATACTCTCCGGAAGGAACGGAGCAGATTCCAAGGGGAGAACTGTTTGTAATTATGGTAGTTTCAATTGTATTGTCGGATGTTCGAATCACAGAAACGTTATCGTCTGAAGTATTAGTCACATACACATATTCCCCGGAAGGAATAGAGCAGATCCCACCTGGGGAATCACCTACATTAACAGTAGCTACAACTGTATTGTCTGAAGTTCGAATCACGGAGACATTATCGTCTATGCTGTTAACCACGTACACGTATTCCCCGGAAGGAAGAGAACAGATTGCATCTGGAAGATTCCCCACAGAAACGGTAGCTACAACGGAATTGTCGGATGTGCGAATCACGGAAACGTCATCATCGAAAAATCCTGCATTGGTTACGTACACGTATTCTCCCGAAGGAAGAGTACAGATGGCTTTTGGCTGATATCCTACGTCAACTGTATCTGCAACTGTGTTATCGGATGTACGAATCACAGAAACATTCTGATCACCATTATTAGCCACGTACACGTACTCCCCGGACGGAAGGGAACAGACTCCCATAGGGTTTTCTCCAACATCAACGGTGGCAATAACGGAGTTATCGGATGTTCTGATTACGGAGACAGTATGATCGCTGTTATTCGCAACGTATACGAAGTTACCGGAAGAAAGAGCGCAAATGTCGCAGGGGTTGTTTTCTACACCAACCGTGGCAATAACTGAATCGGGAATTCCTTCAGGAATAATTACGATCAATTCGTTGCTCCAGCTCACCATGGACTTCGTATTCGATGTTATGAGAGCGTAATAATAGGTTGTAGAAGCGTCTGCCTCAGTGTGGGTATAAGAGGTAACCCCCGATAATGAATAGTGACATATTCTTTCCGCAAACGTAGTGTCCTCTGCAATATTCGGTGAAGTTGAGCAGAAGAGTTTGTAGTATTGAAAATCCATATCGACGCATTTCGACCAGTAGAGTTCAACATGGTTCATCCAGACATTACTGTTTGACAGAATTGACGGCGTAGGGACAGAACCGGGAGTTAGGAATGATATCTCGTTGCTCCAGGCAATCAGGTCGTAGGTATTCGTTGTCTTGAGTGCATAGTAATAGGTAGTGGCCCAATCCGCTTCATCATCGGTAAAACTTGTGTCGTCATCGGTTTCAATGGTACAAAGGATGGTCGCTGAAGAGATATCAGCGGAAATATCAGGCTGGAGTGAACGATACAGAGTATAATCCTTTAATGTTGTATCGGGGCAAATGGACCAGGTTGCTGTTATTCTGCAGCTCCCTTTTGCACCTGTTCCGCTTTCTGTTTCTGTCAACGCAATGGAATCATTCATTCCGGACGATCCGGATGATAAGACCTTTGAGGAATCACCGGTGAATGTAACCGAAAGAACCGAAGAGGTTGGTGGAGGTCCGGATGGCGCTGTAGGATCATCACCGCAGGAACCGATAATCAGTACAAGGAAAACACAGACAGGAACAATACATTTAATTGGCATGACTATTTCTCCAAAAGGTTTACGCAAACTTATAACTGATTAGAAAACCGTTTCCCGCAAGTGTTATACAAGTATCCTGGATTGACCTAATGTTTATCTGATGATCACCAGGTTGGTTACTCCGGTCCAGCCGCCTGTTGAAATCTTCACATGGTAAACCCCTGAAGGGACAACTGTGCCGCTTGCGTCTTCAAGGTTCCAGGGAAGGCTGTAATGCCCTGCAGTCATTTCTTCAGTGGAAAGAGTAGTTACGATTCTACCTGCTATATCGTAGATATCAACACTGGCAACGCCTGCTGCGGCAAGACTGAAGGGAATCGTGATACCTCTCATGGCAGGATTCGGATAGACCGAATCAAGCTTGTTAATCGGAAGAGGATCACCTTCTTCAAACCCGGTTCCGGTGACATCGATGGATCCGAGATAGGAAATGTAATCACGTTCCCATGCCACTACGGACATTGTTCCGGTAGTTGCGGGAGAAACGTACAGAGTAACGTTTCCGCTTCCATCGGTAGTACCAACTTCGTAAACCTCACCTGTCTGCCAGTTGCCCTTCTGAAGGCATACTCTGGCGCCGCTTACGGCAGATCCACTCGAAGATACACTTACCGTTACATTACCGGTTCCTGAAATACTGACCGGATGTGAAGCAACAAGATCCGATGCCTCGATAAACCACATCGGGAGTTCAGGGTCTCCTAACAGGTTGTACTCTTTAACGCACCAGTCATCGACCTCCTCAAAGACTGGACACATCAGGTCGCTGCCCATGAGGTGTGCGACGCCAAGCTGGTACTGATCGTTACACCACATCACTTCGTAGAAGTATCTCGATAGTATCTCGCTGGGGCCGTAGCCAGCTTCATAGGATCCCCATCCGTACCTTGCGTTGAAAGCTCCGAACCCGCCTCCATTCGGGGAATTAAGCCACGCGTCTCCGCAGCATTCGTATCCGTCGATTTGACCTATCAGGCATGAAATCGAGTTCCAGATTGCGGGCAGGTTACCGTTGATGATATTCTCCTGAGCCATGATATGGTCGGTAGTGTAGCTACTCTCGTAAGAAGTATACATGCGCCTTTGGCTTCCATGGCTGGCATGGTAAACATGGTGCGGACCGGCGTTGATCAGGTCTATTGTGATGGAACAGCTGTTGTTGCCGGTGGATTCGTAACACTTCTCCTCCGCCCATCCTGAAGGAACAAAATAGGATATGAGTTCTGCACCTGCGGAACCCCAGATATCCGGAGTGCTATTAAAAAGGAACCCGGTAGTGTATCCTATTCTTATTTCATGGGGAGTTTTCAGGGCATGTGTTGAAGATGAGATTCGTTCGTAGACAAAGACTTTTTCGTTAAAAATATCAGCTTCATCTATGGAATTAACGCTTGCTCTTCCTACCCAGAGATCAGGATGGTAATCAACATCGTCGACTCCCCATTCACCCCAGATATGATCCTGATTGCTGTCCCACCGATCTTCACCTGGATAATCGTCGTTTATATCAGACCAGTAGAGGTCTACTGGAGGATATTCCGTGTAGCAACCACAAAGGGAAATCCTTCCATTCCTTCCGGCAATAATGTCATCATCACCGTAGATAAGAACGAATTCGACTCCTTCATCGATACAGTCTGTAAGGAAGGCTCGTATTTCCTGCTGAAGATCGAAGAAGCTGTAATGTTCCTCTACCCATGTTGTAGTGTAAACGTTGGTTGGAACGCCCTTTGAAGTTTTCCAGTCGGCAAGTTCCTGTGCATGTGATTCATAATCCGGATGAGTGATGATAACGTATTCACCGTAGAGAAGATCTCTCGAATCGACTATATCGGCTCCCGAGTAGGCAACATTCTCAGGATTAACAACGGAGTTTCTGACGATTTCCTGTGAACGCAGCTCACTCCGAACGCTTCTTCGGAGTACGGTAGATGCGGCGGGATTGTTCTCATATGTAACGTTGACAGTAAGGCTGGTGAGTATTTCAATGGTCCTGCTTGCGGGGTTCCATTTTACAGGATAAACATTGATGTACGCCACAGGAATACCCATGATAACACTTGAATTCATGAATTCTACAGCGGATAATGGATACGATTCGCTTGAAGTGTAAATATCCGGGTCAGGCTCGAGTGGATGGATTATATGTTCGATGGAGAGGGGAAAATGGGGTCTGGCTGGTAATACGGTGAAATATCCTCGAATCTCAGAATATGCAGCATCGATTACTTTAATCTCTGTAGCGGCGCATCCGGTGGGAAGAGCGATTTTTGCGGTGAAGACGGGAAGGCTCGGAGCCCCTGCCATTGTTGTTAAACGCATACCTGTACCGGTTACGCATGTATAGGGTCCTGCCTCCTCGATCTGTATGGAGGATGTATTAACGGGTATCGTTACGGTCATTTCACCTGCAGCAGTTGTAAATGCCACCGTTATCAGAATGGCAATAAGTAATTGTTTCATTGTTCAAAAATCCTTTAATAGTGCATGTTACTATCCGCTGTCTTACAATCACTATAATAATTATGTTAAATTGATCAAACGATGTCTACGTTAACAACAATACAGAAAAAATTGTGAAACTCCCACAGGGAATTAACTACAGAATACAAACCCCCCCATCATTCAATGGGGTTCAAAACGCGGCCTATGAAAAGTAGCGTTCCCGTCTCTCGATCCCTGATAAGGTAAATGAACGGACGGTCTACAATAAATTCAATCGAGGATTCTCCATTGACTTTTTGCATCACCACAGCGGTTGCAGCCGCGGCTTCAGTGCCTTCTTCGTCAACTGATACAAATGCTTTGTGAATCACGCTTGCTATGTAAAGTGAAAAGCTTCCATCCATTCCTGAAAAATCAGCGGACATCCCGAAAGCCGATGGCATCCCCATTTCCGAGAGAACATCCTGAAGCTGGAATGCGGATACGGTTTCGAACTTCGGCATGCTGAGATAAAGGTTAGTCTCACTCAGGCTGCGGATTATTTCATCGATGAAATCGTTTTTCAGATTATCTTCAACTTCCTGGAAGCGATTCTCATCCGGCACAATAACAAGCATGGACATTCTTCTGCTGGTGTAAGGCAGTTCCACTGCTATATAGCCATCGCCCTTTGCCATGGGAAAATGTTCTGTCTGGTGCATCGTTGGAACAATCACCTGTTCTCCATTGATCAGGTGGAAGGGCTGGTCAACGGTTCCCATTTCGTCGAACTGGAATAGCCACTGCGCCTTGAAATAGATAGCGTTTGTAAGCACAAGTCTCGTGGCTATGTTGAGAACGTGACGGGGGATGAGATCTTCAATTTTACCGTGCGTCTGTTCGGTAACCCATTCATTGATAGTTTCGCGGCAGAGTTCGGGATTATCGGAGAAATCCAGAAAACTGATACCCGCGCCGTAATTCGCGGCAAGAATTTCAAGGAATTCAGGCAGGAAACTGTATCCGGTCTGTCCCCATAGAGCGTTAACGATATGCAGGCTGAAAGTGCTGTCCCTTTCAGCAGCAGCAGTAAGGTTCTGATCGAGCGTGTTGAATGAGGAATGAATACGATTTTCGTAGAGCGGGAACTGCAGGACTTCGGCCATCTCGATTTCGGTAATACCCTCCGCTCCGGCATAAGTCATCGCGAGTGCAGCGGAAATGCTGTACGGAGAGAAGAAAACGTTACCATCATCATTAATTATGATTGTTTTGTAGAGATTGAAAGCAAAAGCGCTGTTTCCCGATGCCAGCTCTAACAGTTCTGTTTCAGCGACATCCGGATCAGTGTTCCTTGGAATACTCGGATGAGATATTGATTGAGTATCCTGTGCTGAACACATGCTTATCCCTAAAATCATACTACCTGTTAAGAGAATAGTTAAAAATCTGATCATACCGGGGCCTCCATTCGTAAGTTTCAAATAAGTATTCCGGTTCGAAAACTGTTTGTCAAAAGATCTCAGGATGATGAAGGGAGAGCTCCGGGAAGTAAATCACGTCGAACTGTTCCATGAAAACCGGCGGAGCAGGTATTCTTGCGTTAATATAATACTCGATAAGATATTCAGAATGACTCAGTCTTGCTGATCCGCGCTGCGCATCTTCCGGTGATGGTTCGTGGACATTCTCATCTCCGTATCCGCAGGCAACCGTTTCTTCATCGGAAAAATAGAAACAGTCTTCGTGTAATGAAGTACCGGAGTTTCTCTCCTTCCAGATGGAACGGCAGAATGCAAGGTTACCATCTTCATCGAAGAAGTATTCTGATATGATCAGGTAATCGGTGTACGAATAAGAGCACACCATATATGTAAGAGTTTCATGCAGGTCATCGCTTCCGCCCTCCAGCTTAGTGCGAACCAGAAGTTCGGAACTTGTGTATCCTACCGGGGGCATGCAGGGATTAGTGACATGAAATCTTCTTGATCCAAGGCAGCTGTCTTCTTCAATCAGGCTTACGAGTTCATCCACTGAATCCACAAGGGAAGCTTTGTCACTGGAGAGACCCGTAAGAAAAAGCAGTGATAATGGAATAAGGAATGAATTCATGATTTTTCTACCTCTCTGGTTGACCGGATATCAACAGAAGAAGTGCAACATGGAAAAAAGATTTTCATAGCATATCTTTCGGATAAGAGTATTTTATATATTAAATATCAAATTAATTTTACAATAATGCCCGGATGCAAGACCTGACCCTGAGGAGTTGGGCGGCGATGCTTACGGCGATTTCGTTGGGAGTACGGCTTCCTATGGGGATTCCTACGGGGCAGTGTACGTTGTTAAGAAAATCTTCGGGAACCCCTTTCCGCACAAGATCCGAATAGATATTTTCCTTCTTCGAGCCGCTTGCCATCATACCTACATACTTCAGATTTTTACCTGCCAGGCTTTCAAGTACTTCAGCGTCGGCCTTGTGAAAAGGAGTCATAATGACCGCCCAGCTGTGGCTGCCTTCCGGTATACAATCGTGAGCTTCTTCGTAGGGAGATATAATCCATCTGCAACGCGGAGCGTTCTCGAAAGAATCCTGCTCCCGCTCATCGATTATCACCGTTTGAAAGGGAAGTCCTTCAAGGAGGTGTGCAAGTGCCCGGCCTACATGGCCTCCTCCGATGATAAAAACCGTATCCAGTAAGCCGAGAGGGCCGGAGTATTCCCAGTTATTCCCGTCAGCCATCGCGAACTCATGTGATTCCTGTTCCCGGGAGTCTGATACTGTAAAACCTGTATTGGAAAGATACAGCGTACCCGTCCTTGCGGTTTCGAGCATGCTGATTATCATGTCTACAGTATCAAGAAGAATACCGGGCTGAAGGGGAATAATTGCAGTTATCTGAGAACCGGAGCAGATCATTCCCGAAGGGATTCCCCCTTTATCCGTTTTGCTGCCACTGTTCTCATTCGCATGATTGTAAGTGATAATTTCGGAAGAACCGATGCCGGACTCAAGCATCTTTCGAGCTCTGTTGACCAGCTGGTGTTCCATGATACCGCCGCCTACGGTTCCTCTGGTCTTACCGTCGGGCGTAATCACCATCGCCGCTCCGGGCCTGCCGGGGCCGCTTCCTCTTGTTTCAACTGTAAGCAGCATTGCACACGGAGTATTCGAACCAAGTTTTTTTCTTACGAGTTTCCAGAGGGAAATGTTGTTCATTGATTGGATTTCTTCTGGAAATATTCCTTTTCAACCTTCTCGAAATATTCCATGCACTTTCGCACATATTGCCTCTTCTCATCGTATCTTCCAGGGAAGAAGCTTCTCTTGAAACCGTAAACCAGGATATTTTTAAGGTTGTTTTTTGTGAGATCGAAGGCGTTTACCGCCTTGTGCAATTCCTTTGTGACAGTAGTGTTGGATATGGTTCTGTTATCGGTACATATGGTTACTGACAATTTCCTATCCATCATTTTTCTGAAAGGATGGTTGGAAAGGTTTCTGAATGCGGGATTTGTCTGCTGATTCGAAGTAAGGCAGACTTCAACTGTTATCCTACGGTCTGCGATATAACCTGCCAGTTCATCTACGTATTTTTCGGGATCGCGTATGTACTTCGATTTCACCGAACCCGGATCGAGAAGAGTGAGCCCGTGGCCAATTCTGTCAGCGTAGAGATCAGTAATTGCCTGGTAAATACTTTCGGGTCCGTACGCCTCACCCGCATGCACGGTCTTCTTGAGGAAATGCCTCTGGGCTCTACTGAATGCTTCAAGGTGATTCAGTGCGGGCCATCCTGCTTCTGAGCCCGCAAGGTCTATCCCGACCACCGGCAGTTCCTCTTCCCACCTTGCTCTGGCAACCGCTGCCTCGAGTTCCAGGGATGCCAGGGCAAACACCCTTTCCCTGTGAGTGTAATGGTGCATTTCAAAGAACTTCCTGTACCAGTCTGAAAATGCCGGTGTGAAGAATCGCATGGCGCAGGCGATGATCCCATAGTGAAATGGAGGTTCCAGTCCGTCTTTTACTTCACTGCGCGAATTGAATTCAACCTTTGCGCGGAGGAGGCCGTCGTTAACCGCACGTATGCAGCCTACAATATCCATTTCATCAGACGCGTGAAGCTGGGGAGCGAATCTTACTTCTACGTACCTTACACCCTCCTGTTGATTATCAACGGCAACTTCGTAGCTGATTCTTTCAAGCTGTTCTCTGGTCTTCATGACTGCGGTGGTATACGCGAAACCGGTGAGATATTCGTCCAGATCTTTGTACTGCTCTTTAAAAACAGTCTCTCTGAGTCCCTGTTCTGTATAGGATGGCAGGTCTATTTTTGATTCCCTGGCCAGCTCTATAAGGGTTGATATTCTTACAGAACCGTCAAGGTGCATGTGAAGGTCTGTTTTTGGAAGCTTCTTAAGAAATTCGTGATTCATTTATGGTGCCTTTCAAGGATGTTGTTCAGAACAGTTCTCCCAGCCCCATCTGTATACCGAGACCCTCTGGAGAAAGGGCAAAATCTGCTCTGAGAGTTCCGCCGCCCGGCAGAGAAATTCTTGCTCCCACGCCTCCATCAAGGTGAAATCTGTTCCACCCGAAATCATCCAGATGATCCGTTACCTGGCCGGCATCACCGAACAGAACCAGGGAGAAATCCATCGTGTTGTTTTCATCGATCTGGAGGGAGACGATTTCCTGTCTTAGTTCCAGGTTACCCAGGAAAGACCAGTTCCCTCCGAATCTTCCGTCATTGTATCCCCGGAGTCCTGAACCGCCTCCAAGAGAGGGTAGAAATGAAAACGGTGTTGAAGCCGTTCCGGAGTGCTTTTCAACCTTCATCCTGAACGCCGGAGTTGTTGAGCTGCCTATCGGCGTGAACACTGCCAGAGCGCATTGTGCACTCGAATATCCGATTTCGCGTCCGGTCTGCATATCATATCCAGCCGATATATAACCGTTCAGTAAAACCGGCAAAGACCAGTTTACCCTGGCAAATGGACCAGCCGTCCATTGTGAATCGTACCCATCCGTCGGTGACTGCCTCCAAAACAGATCATCGGATCTGTTGTATACTGTGGAATGTCTGAAGAGGAGGCCTCCTGTCATTACAATACCCGATATGGGGCTGAAATGATAGGAGCCTGAGATGTCCTGTATTTCGGTATCGAAGTATTCGTACAGTTCGTTATCACCTCCGTTGCCCCAGCCGAAGAATTTGTCCTTCTTTTTAACGTAATAATTCGCGCCGAAGGTGACCAGTCCTCCGCCTGCGGGAAACAGAATTTTCGGTTCGGCAGAAATGCTGCCGTTGGTGTAACAGTAGGCCATGGCGCTGAAACCAAAGGGTTTGAAGGGGGATATCATGTTATTATTGACAATACCTCCCAGGAGGAAGCCGGAGCTTGAACTGTAACTGAGTAATGGAATTGCTTTCCATGCGAGGATGTGAGGTGGAAGCGCAAAGAGCAGCGCGATTAGAATGAATATGATATTTGCTCTGAATTTCATGGTCTCCATCCGGCCGGAATTGAATATACTGTTCATTTTCAGTAATGAATAATTATATTAAACCAAATATAGAAAGTGGAGGTCTCTTGAAAACACCTTTAATTATCGTTCCCACCTACAACGAAGTTGACAATATCAGCAGACTTATCCCGGCTCTGCTTGATCTATCTGTGAAACCCGATATTCTGGTGGTTGATGATAACAGTCCCGATGGAACGGGAGACGCTGTCCTGGAATTCGAATCAACACGCAGGGTACACCTTCTCGGCCGCCCTGGTAAGGCGGGTCTTGGACAGGCATACATTGCCGGTTTCCAGTGGGCGATGGAAAGAGACAAGTTCGATCCGATCATTCAGATGGATGCTGACTTTTCACATAAACCTGAAAAGGTTGTGGAACTGATGAATGCTCTTGAAGAGTACGATCTCGCGATAGGTTCCCGATACTGCAGCGGTGTTAACGTAGTGAACTGGCCCCTGTCGAGACTTCTTCTTTCCTGGTTCGCGAACAAGTATACAAAACTGATAACGGGGCTGCCGATGGAAGACGCGACCGGCGGTTTCAAGGCATTCAGAAGAGAAGCGCTTGAAAAGCTTGATCTTAACGATGTCAAATCTGACGGTTATTCGTTTCAGATAGAAGTTACTTACAAGCTTTTCAATTCTGGCTGCTCGATAAAGGAAGTCCCGATAATATTCGTTGACAGGCATGCAGGCACTTCAAAAATGACCAAAAGCATCGTATGGGAGGCTGTCTGGATGGTGTGGCATCTTCGTTTTCCCTGGCTGTTTTGAGAGGTTTCTACTGACATGATAGCAATTTATCTTACACTGATAACGATCGGCAGCTCTGCCTGCAATTGGGGTTTTGAAACATCCCAATCCTACATTTTCTCAATTGTTCCTGATAACGATGGAACCGTGTGGTGCGCTACTGCAGGCGGGATAATACACTACGATCCTCAAAACGGCTGGCTGAGTAGCTATTTGTATCCTGATCAATTGCCCTGGATATCCGCTACAGACCTTATTATTGATGATTCTCTCATGTGGGTCGCTACAGGTGGCGGTGGATTAGCTCTACTGCAGGGAGATGCGTGGCAGGTCTTCTCAGCTTACGAGGGTGTGCCTGGTCTCGGATACGTTTATTCGGTTTACAGCGGCGGAGGGTTCATATGGGCCGGTACCGACGGTGGACTTGCCCGTGGCAATTCCGAAGGTTTTTTGCCTATAGATTCCGATCTTACAGGCGGGGCTTTCAACGCCAGCGAAGTGACTGATATTGCAGGAATCGGAAATACGATGTACCTTGCGACGGACAGGGGGGTATACTCCGTTGATCTCGGCGGCAGCGTTTTCAATCCCCAATCCTGGACAAGTTACTCAGATGCAACAATAGACCTTGGAATTGACGACATTTACATAGCGTCTGCCGATTCCGTTTTCGGATATGGTTCCGGAGGTGTTTCACAACGGATTGATGAAGACAAATGGGTGCGTCTGCTGGACTATTCATCCAGCGCTGATTCGGTTGTTACCGGATTGCTTGTTACTGCGGATGGTCTTATCGCAGGATGCAAAAAGATAATTCTGTACGATAACGGTAACTGGGAGTATTATGGAACCGGATACCCGGAGGCAAGTTATGCTTCATGTTTAAGTGAAATCTCCGGCAGAATATGGTGCGGTTACGGTTCCTGGGATGAGAGCTGCAAAGATACAGGTAATGGGCTTGGTTACCTTGATAATGGAACCTGGAAGAACATTACTGTGCCCGGCATGGGTTGTTCAAACTGCTATCAGATTGCTCTGGATGAAGACAGGGTATATATCGGCAGCCATCATTTAGGTCTATTGGCAAATTATCCCGACAGCGGGTGGAGAGCATTCAATATGCTCACTGTTGATATGCCCCGTTCGCTTAGAACCTATACGGCAGCCAAGTCAGACTGTTCCGGGATATGGACTGGAAGTTATCACTGGGGACTTACATGGATCGATGACAGAGGAACGTATTCAATGGAGGACGATACTATAATAACCTACGTTTCTGACTCACTTCCGGACGTTTCCACGCACGTGGTTCAGATTGTTTCACCTCTCCTTAATAACCAGGTGGTAATGCTCGCATCGCAGGGCAGCGCCCTTCTTGTTGCCCAGAAGGCTTACTGGCAGACGCCAGATGAACCAAGCGGCATTACAGCAGTATCCGGTGAGCCTGAACAGGGAAACCTCCAGTGGACTACAAGAACCGAAAAGGATGGTCTTGCCAGCAAGAACATTCAGACGGTTTATCCCTGCGGACAGGACAGTCTCTGGATAGCTTTTGCTTCCGAAGGAGGTTGTCAGCTTCTTGTTCACGGAGGAGATCCCATGGACAAATCCTCCGATACCTGGTATCCCGGATACGGTCAGGTATACGATGCCTCATGGGGACTACCCTCAAACCAGGTATTCTGTTTTGCCGGAAATGCTGACGGGGATATCTTTGCAGGGACTGGAAACGGTCTATGTCGCTGGAACGGCAGCGTATTTGTTGAGGTAACAGGAATTGCCGGTTCGGTCAAAGCTATGCAGGTGGGCAATGACGGGGTAATCTGGTGCATGACAGAGAACGCGATTTACAGTGTTGCCGGATCGGATGTAACTGAATTCACCGGTTCAAATTCAATCTACATGCCTACAAGCAGAACGGAGAATGAATTCAGCTCAATCAATCCTGAAAACGGAACGATTTCCTTCTCATCGCTTATAGGCCTGTGGTCGATTTCCCCGCATCAGAACCATATGGAAAGCCCGGATCTGCTTTTCTACCCGCAACCTTACCTTCCTTCCGAGGAAGAACTTCATATCGTCTGGTCGGGAACCGCTGAACCGGTTTCAGTTAAATTCTTTTCCCTGACAGGTGAGTATCTGGGGAGTGTTCAGGCGGACAGCTGGGAAGAATGGACCTGGGACGGAACATTGGATGGAGCCCTGCTGGCCAGTGGTGTGTATATCGTCATTGTTGAGACTGACAGTGATACGATCAGAAGCAGGATTGCAGTAGTACGATGATATCAATCAGACAGATTGAACCCGGTGAAAGGAAAAGATGGACAGATTTCATTCTACGTTCCAACAACGGTACCGTTTTCCATCTACCCGATTTTCTGGACTATCATCCTGAAGGCAGATTCAGAAATCATCACCTTATTTCTGAAAGTAAAAACGGTATTGTATCCGTAATCCCCGGTGCTCTGACAGAAAGGGAGGATGGGACATGGTTCAGATCCTACCCCGGGGCATCCTACGGTGGTCCGGTTTTCAACGATTCGCTCGGTCTGAGTAAAATCGAACGAATTATCGACGAACTCATATCGTACTGCAGATCTCAGGGATTCCGGGGGATTGAAATGACACCACCACCAATGATCTATTACCGCAGACCAAACAACTACCTTGAATTCTCCCTTGTAAAACGTGGATTCAAGTACAGGAAGAGGGAACTGACAGCCGTAATTGACCTCAGCAGGCTTGGAGAAGAACTCAGGCTGGGTTTTCGTTCATCCGCTTTGAGAGGTGTCAGAAAAGCGGTCAAGAGCGGCGTTGAAGTTGAGGAAAACTCCGATTTCTCACTCTTTTACCATGTGCTGGAATCCAACCTCCAGCAGCGTCATGGAGTTAAACCCACCCATACACTTGAGGAGCTTGAAAACCTCCGGAACCTGCTTGGCAAAGACCGTATCAGGCAGTTCATCGCCACATTGGATGGAGAGGTTCTTGCGGGAATGGTGATGTTCCACTGCAATCCCAGGGTAACTCTTGCATTCTACATTTCTCATGATCAGGAGCACCAGGTACTCAGGCCGGTGAACCTTGTATACATGGAAGTCATAAGATGGGCAAAACAGATGGGATATCATTATATGGATCTGGGAACATTCACACTGAACATGGAGGTCAATTACGGCCTCTGCCGGTTCAAGGAATCTTTTTCAGCAAGAGGCATTTTCAGAAATACCATGTACGGAAGCGTTTAGTGGAGCAAGTTCAGAAATCCCGTCTTCATTCCGTGATTTTCCTGTGGGCATCGCTACTTGTATTTGTTTTCGGCGGGAGGATGTATACAACTGATGCTCTTGCTCAGTACGAAGTTGCCGGCTCTTTCGTTGGCCAGAGATCGTTCATGACGGTTTCGGGGGATTACGGTTGGACTGTGACGGGAACAAGACCCGGCCTTTTCGTTCCCCACGGGGCTGGATTCTCCATCCTCCTCATACCTGCCGCACTTGCGGGTAAATTTATGGGTCTGAACGGAGGAAAAATCGCGTCAGCCCTGATAAACTCGGGTTTCAGCCTTGCGCTGGTTGGATTCTGGTACGCTTCCGCCCTGAAAAAGTACTCGGATGTTTCTATTCCTCGATTCATAGCCATTGCTATATGTGGAATGGTTCTCGTCTACGGAAAAATGACTTTCGATGTTACCGCTGCTGCCGCTGCCGGAATGGCTGGCTTCTATTTTTCACTTCAAGGCAGAATGTTCGCGGCGGGTCTCTGTCTCGGACTTGCCATTCTTGTGAGAACTGACAGCCTTCTTCTGCTCCCCCTGTTCTGGAGCGATTGGAAGGGAATGAAAAAACTGGCCCTGGGACTCGCTCCATTTGTATTTCTTATGTTGTTTTTGAACTTGTACAGGTTTGGAAGCCCGTTCCTTGACGGCCATGGACAGGATCCCGCGATTGCTATCGAACCATTCAAAGGCGGTATACCCGGGCTTCTTCTCAGCCCTGGCAAGGGGCTTCTGTATTACGCTCCTCTTTGTGTCTTTGCCCTGTTTTTTCAGAAGGACTGGAAGCTGTGGACCCCGTTTGCTCTTTCTCTCGTTTTTCATGGTATGCTTCATGACTGGTCAGGCGGTACCGGATGGGGGCCCCGCTTCCTTTTCACCACGCTGCCGTTTCTTCTGCTGCCGCTAACCAGAAAGGATGCCGGAGGGAAACCGTTCCGGATAATCGCCATACTTGGAATTGTCGTATGCATTCCCGCTTTCTGGAGCAATCCGAGCCTTCTTGAACAGGCATCCAGCGCGGATCTTTTCGGAGAAGCTACGCGGAATGCAGTACTCTGGACCTATCCCTCATCTCCCCTTGTTTCAGCTTTCAGTAATTTCGCGGAGGGGACTCCGGACCTCTTCGGAGCGGCGATGGCAACGTCCATCGGTATTCCCGTGTGGACAGGAATCCTTGCCCAGTTCGCAGCTGCCGCGATGCTCGCCGCAGCCGGAATTCATTTACTTGGGAAAAAAAGCTTCGCGGGGAAAACGTTGTCATGAAAATCCTCCATCTTTCTCCTCAGAACTATACCGGAACGATTGATCTATTTGTTCGTGGGCATAATGAGCTTGGTCACGAGAGCAGGCTCGTTACTTTTTACAGGGCGGTAAACCTCTACGAGGAGGATATATGCCTGAATCTTCCCTTTGTCGGTTCCATGGATTGGCTGAAACGAACCAAGAAACTCGTAAAAGCGGGCAGCCTGAAAATTCCGCTTACCGGAACTTCCGAGCGCGTATTCTGGAGTCCCAGCCTGGTTGAAAAACTTATGCTCAGGTCCAGGGATATGTTCTGGACACCTATCATCAACAGGGCTGCTGAGAATTATGGATTATGGGATTTTGACATATACCACCTTGAGGGGGGGATGAGCTTCTACAGAGACGGCAGGGATGTAATTGCCCTGAAAAAGGCCGGAAAGAAGATCGTATGCTACTACCATGGTTTGGATCTGAGAGTAAGGGGAGCCATCAGGCCCGTGTGGGAGGCGACGGATCTCAACCTTACATGTGAATTCGACCTTTATCAGAGATATCCCGAAGTCGAATACTTATTTCTGCCATTTGATCAGAGCGCTGTGCCCCATGCCGAACCACTCTCGGGTAAGATACGTGTATGTCATGCGCCCAGGATAAGATCTGTAAAAGGAACCGAGGAGATAATAAGCGCCGTTGAGGATCTCTCAAAGGAAATCCCGGTAGAACTTGTGCTTATCGAAAATATGACAAATGCTGAAGCTCTCAGAATGAAAGCTACATGTCACATAGCGATAGATCAGGTTGCAAGCGGGGATATGGGTTACGGCGTAAATTCCCTGGAAAGCCTTTCCATGGGTATCGCCACAGTGACCAATCTCTCCGGGGCTTATCAGGATTTCCTGCCGGACCATCCATTTTTTCTTACTACTCCCGATACATTGAAGCGTGACCTTCGGGAACTTATCCTTGACAGCGAACTCAGGGAAAAACATGCGCTGGCCGGCCCTTCCTGGGTCAGTGCAAAACACCACTGGCTGTCTGTTGCCGAGGAGATTCACAGGATATACCGGAATCTGGGATGGGAGGGAGAGCCTGATGACTGATAATTCCACTTCCGGGCATAACAGAGACCTTTCTCGGGAATCCGTTTTTTATGCTCTGGCAATGATTTTCAGCGGAATGGTTCAGGTGGCTTTCCTGCCTTTCATCTCCCGATATCTCACGGCTGACGCTGCCGGAGAACTGGGCACATTGAGGATAATCGCGGAGGCCATTGCGGGCATTGTGGTTCTGGGCCTTCCGACGGCGCTCATCAGAGCGTGGCAAAGAACAACACAGCACAGGAGCGTTCTTATAAAAGGAATTTCATTTCCACTTGTTCCATCTGTGCTGATGATTGCGGCAATTCTGTTCATGCAGGGCTTTCTGAAATCGTTTCTGAATCTTCAGCATCCGGATTACCTTTTTCATGCGATCCTTCTGGGAATTGGTATAGCATACGTTCAGATCGCTCTTACCCTGCCAAGAGCCGCAGGCCTTGCCGGAAGGTATCTTATCCTTCAGGTGATCAGAGGGTTTATGGCTCTGGGACTTCTGATTCTGCTGCTTCTTTCATCAACCATGGATGCTATTCCGTCGTTCATGACCGCGAGGTGGGCGCCTTCCTTCCTGATAGCCTTCATCGCAGTGGTAATGATGTGGAGAAAAACCGCTGATTCGAAACAGCGGAAGGGAGAGGAAGGACTCACGAAGGAAATACTCGGATTCAGTCTTCCCCTCATTCCGGCAACACTTTCCATGATAGTTCTTTCTTCGGCCGACATGTTCATGCTCAGAAGTATTTATCCCGATATGGCTGAAAGCGGTTATTACGAATGGGCCAGTAGAGCCTGTCTTGTTCTCATGCCGATGATTCTGGGTTTCAACATGGCATGGAAGCGGTTTATCTTCCGGAAAAAGAGAACCGGAGGCACGCTTGCCGAGCTGGGAAGAGCAGGGTTGCTTTTCATGCTGCTTGTCAACTGGGGTTCACTGATACTGGCCATGTCTTCAGCCTGGATCGTTCCTCTGGCAGGAGGGGGGAACTTCCTTCCAGCCGCCAGAGTTCTGCCTACCCTTGCAGGTGCTGTAGCGCTTTACGGGTTGTTCCTCGTCTCCCAGACGGGGTGTCTGCTTACAGGGCAGACTAAATTTATCGCCGGTATGACCCTGTTCGGAGCCATGCTTAACATAGGGTTCAACTTCCGTTTGATTCCAGTGGCTGGAGCTCTGGGAGCAGCCTTTGCGACATTGGGAACGAACCTGTTCATGGCTCTCAGCCTTTTCTGGCTTGGACGAAAGATATTCCCAATCAGCTTCTTTGTGGTTGTACTGACAGTGATACCCCCAATCGCGTTTGGCCCCCTGGCAACTCTGGGACCCGGCTGGAGAGCCATTATCATTATTGTTTCCACGCTTATCACGGTTTCAGCGATTGCTTTCCTCAGACTCATGGGAACACGGCTGGAAGGCGGCGATTCCGATGAAACCTGAAATATCACTTCAGATTCCGATAAGGGATGGCGGTGATAACTTCCGGGCATGTCTTGAAAGCCTTCGAAAACAGGATACAGGGGGCATACACTGGGAACTGATAATCGTTGACGATGGCAGCAGGATTCCAGTGAAGGATGATTTCAACCTGAATTTTCCCGGAACTGTTGATGTCATTGTGGTCAGGCTTGAAAGCAGTGGTAAAAGGTCAGAAGCCCGAAATCGCGGATGGATGGAGTCAAGCGCTCCAATCTCATTTCTTTCGGATGCTGATATCAGGTTTCCACCGGATATCATCAGAAAGCATCTTGAGTTACACCGCATGGGATGTGGAGACGTGATCATGGGCGCCAGAGTGGATGCCTGGCACGAAAGAGCAACTCCATGGCAGAAATGGTTCGATACAAGAGGCATGGGCAACCGCAGTGCGGGAAGGTTCCCTCCCCGGTATTTTGTTACCGGCAACATCAGTCTTCCACTGTCTCTTCTTGAATCGACTGGAGGGTTTGATATCGCCATAGATCACTGGGGCGGAGAAGATACTGAAATCGGATTCAGACTGGCCAGGAAAGGAGTATCCTTTTACTGGGATCCTGATTTAAGGGTGTATCATCTTGGGATTGATGTTACCATTCGGGAGCATTCGGCGAAAATGGTCGAGTACGGGAAATACGGGATTGGGTATATTCTTGAGAAAATACCGGAAGCGGAAGGTCTTCAGGGGACCAACTGGATTAAACCTGTGTTTTCAAGACCTGCAAATCCGGCGACCATAGCAATGAGAATATTGGTAAAACTTGCTCTCCTTCGACCGGTATACAGATGCGTACTGAGGTGGATGGAAATAGTTGGGAAGCCTTCTTTTCTTTTCACTTACCTCTCGGTTGGCGGATGTTTGCTGGGATTGTCAGGCAGGGATTTTGAATAGTATAGAATCAACCTATCGATTACTCAGTGAGTATTTTCCGTCAGACGTCGAGATAATGCAGCTGAGTGAACTGACTACCTGGCGGACCGGAGGCCCCGCGGTTTCTGTGACTGTCACCTCTACCGGAATGCTTGCCGATCTCCTGGCTCTTACGTTCAAAGAAGGAATCTCATGGTTCATTCTCGGTCAGGGGTCGAATGTATTGGCTTCGGACGCAGGCTGCGGTGAAGTGATAATCAGGCTTTTTGGGGATATGTCGAAGATCAGATGGCGTCCACTGGAAAGCGGTTGGGTTCTCAAAAGCGGTGGAGGTGTTCACCTGCCATCGTTGTCCGGGGCTGCCTGCAGCAGAGGAGCTGCGGGGCTGGAATTCGCCATAGGTATTCCCGGGACAGTTGGCGGGGCGGTATTCATGAATGCCGGGGCTTACGGAAATTCAATATCGGATTGTCTGAAAAGTGTATCAGTATTGGATTTCAGGGGTTCAGAGAATATTATAGACCGGGATGAATGCTGTTTCGGATACAGATTCAGCAGATTTCAGGACGAGAAGACTGTTATTACAGGGGTAGAGATGCTGCTTGGGGTCGATGATCCCGGTGTTCTTCGCTCCGAAGGAAAGAGAATCCTGGATCTGCGCAGGAAGAAGTTTCCCCTTCAGCACCCCAATGCAGGAAGCGTGTTTAAAAAACCTGAAGAAGGGATTCCCCCCGGAAAACTGATAGAGGATGCCGGACTGAAGGGAAAAACGGCAGGTGGCGCCATGGTTTCAGAAAAACACGCGAATTTTATTATAAATACCGGAGACGCAACATCCGCTGATATAGCGGAACTTATTGACACCGTGCGTGAAGTGGTTTTTGAAAAGAGCGGCATTCTGCTCAAAGAGGAGATCCGGTATCTTGGTCGGAGGAATTGAACAATGGCAGATATAGACAATCGCAGAAATGCAAACCTGGAACCCGGACCTGTTCTCGTAACCGGTGCGGCAGGTTTCGTAGGTTACCATCTCATGAACGAACTCGGAATGGGAGAGAACGATATCGCTGTTGACATAACCGATGACTTTCAAGCTCCCGAAGGGGTCAGGAAAATCGGTTGGAAACTCCCGGCGCCACCGCCTGAAGAGCTCGGAGAAGTAAGGTACATAATACATCTTGCGGCCATGAGTTCCGTTTCGAAATCCTTGAAGGAAATCCATAAGGCTTACGAGATCAATCTGATGGGAACCGTATCGGTTCTCGAGTACATGGTTTCAAAATGCCCCCGGGCAAGGATGCTTCTGGCAAGCTCAGCGGAAGTGTACAAATCAACTGACGACCTTATTACTGAAAACAGTGAAATCGGCCCTAAGAATCCGTACGGAACGACCAAAGCGGCCGCGGAGATAGCGGCTTTGCAGTTTGCGCGGAATTACGAGCTGGACATCGTTATTACCCGCGCATTTCCTCATTTTGGTCCGGGACAGTCCGAGGATTTCGCGTTTCCATCGTTCTGTAAAAGGATTATTGATTCCAGGCGGAACGGGAACAACGTGATCCGTGTCGGAAACCTGAACCCGGTAAGGGACTATCTGTATGTAACCGATGTCGCAAGAGCCTACCGGTATATTCTAAGCAGAGGACATTCGGGGAGTATTTACAATATTTGTACAGGGAACGGTGACAGTATCGGTGACATGGTACGAATGCTTATCGGGATATCCGGTCTGGATGCCGAACTCGAAGTTGATAAAGACCTGTTCAGACCGGCAGATGTCGAATTCCAGGTTGGTGATCCTTCGAGACTTCGATCCCTGCTCGGCTGGAAACCCGAAGTCGATAGATTAAGCGGGCTGAAAAAACTATTCTCATGGTGGGAGGCGAGGATATGACTTTGCTGATGATATGCAGTGTGATTCTGACAGGTAGAATCTCCGAATCCGAATGGAACCACTATACGCATTTTGGCGGAGTCAGTGATATTCTTGTCGAGGAATCTCTGGTTACAGGTGCTACAACCGGCGGTGTTATTTTCGGCTCAATTGAATCCGGCGGTATCGTCTGGGATTCAACCTGGGTCTGTCCGGGGAACCTTTCACACAGCGATGCAAGATGTCTGGCAATGGATTCCTTCGAAAATCTCTGGATAGGAACGTACGGAGGCGGTATTGATGTAAGCCTGGCTTCAGGAGGCTTTCAACATTACGGGCAGCTTGAGGGGTTGCCGATTTCACTTGAGATCAACTGTATTCTTCCCGATACGACGGTATGGGTCGGCACGACATCGGGGCTATGCAGCAAGAAACTTGGGTATTTCGAGGTCTGGACTGAATTCACAACTGGAGGAGGATTACCGTCAGATATTGTCAATTGTATTGCCAGCGTTGATTCCGGACTCTTCGTCGGAACTTCCAGCGGCCTTGTTATGCTTCGGGCTGGCCAGCATCCCGGGCAATCCGATTCCTGGCTGGAGTTTCCTTCCGTCTCAGATCTTATAGTGCAGGATATCATCGTGGAAGCCGATACTGTATGGGCTGCTTCAACGGAAGGTCTTTACTATATGGCGGCGGGGCAGGACTGGCAGAAGAACAATTCATATCCTGGCAGCTATCCCGTGTCTCTTGCATCGGCGAACGGACGTCTTGCTGTAGGGGATAAAGGCAGTATCGCGATATTCGACGGCTCGAACTGGACCAGCGGATCGGGCGGACTTGGAGGTCAGGTGGTCCAGGCAATCAGCTGGATTCCCGGTGACAGTCTGATGATAGGGCAGCACTCGAGTTATGCAGTGAACAGAGCCTCCGGCAACGGTGTGGGAATAGGAACAATGAATTCCTGGATTTCTTCATGGCCGCAGGGAACTCCATCCAACGACCTGTATGCGGTTGATGTGGATTCGAGGAACGATATATGGGTGACAAGCAAAATAAAAGGCGCTGCGGTTTACAGTGAACACGGATGGGTTGAATTCATGGATGAACTTCCGAGACCGGATCAGGTGTTCGCCTGCATGGCAGACAATTCCGGAGGTGTATTCATCGCTCCCTGGCATTTCGGAGTCACCTGGCTTGACTGGAAGGGAACACCTCAGAGGGATGATGATGTTCTTATCAACTGGAATACTGAGAATAGCGGTCTTTTGAATAATCAGATCAAAAACGTAGCGATTTCATCATCCGGAGAGGTGTGGTTTGCTCAGGAACCATACTGGCAATCGGAATTCGAACCCAGCGGTGTAGTAAGACTCTCCTGGACACCCGGCCAGGAGGAAACTGCGTCCTGGAAGACCTTCGAGCCATTTAACGGACTTCCATCAGGCTATGTACGGGATGTTGCATCGACATTCTCATCTTCCATAGCTTGGATGGGAACTAAACTGGGACTGGTTAAAGGGAATATACTAACAGGCGAGGTTCTGTATTCTGCAGGCCCCTCACAGGGATTACCATCCGAGGATGTGCAATCAATAGCTCTTTCAAGAAACGAAGATCTCTACGTGGGAACAATTAACGGTCTCGTTGTTATGAAAGCAGGAGAAGATACTTTCAATGATGTGGAAGACGTATCCGGCAATATAAATGTGCTTTGTTTTGATAATTTATCCTGCCTCTGGGCGGGGACTTCAGATCTCTGGGGAGGGGTTTCGGAAGGGCTTTTCAGAATCTATCCCGATGGATCCGTTGAAGAGTACAACACACTGAATTCATCACTTCAATCACTTAATGTGCGAAATATAGCCTGCGATTTTGATAATGGACTTCTTTACATTGTAACAGATCACGGTTTGTGGAAACTCACTCTTGAACAGGGAATGAACGGCATTCTTGAAACTGCCGCAGTTTATCCAAATCCGTTTATACCCGGAGATGGACAGGTTCTTGGTTTAGCCGGACTGTCGAACGAAGCATTCGATATCCGTCTGTTTGACCTGACGGGAGGACTTATTTATGAGTCTCTGTCACAGCATAGAGATACATTCTCGTGGGACGGGTACGGTCTGAATGGAAATCCTGTGGCATCCGGGACCTATATAGTCCGGATAACACAGAGCGGGAACGACAGATTCCTGAAACTGGCCATTGTACGATGAAATTGGAAGAGGGTCATGTATGAAAGGTGTAGTGCTGGCCGGCGGGCTTGGTACGCGGCTTCGCCCTTTGACAAGTATAACAAATAAACACCTCCTGCCGGTTTACGATCAACCGATGATCTTCTATCCTCTGCAGAAACTCGCTGAAGCCGGGATAAAGGATGTTATGCTGGTTACAGGAGGAAACAGCGCCGGTGATTTTCTTAGACTGCTGGGGGATGGATCCGAATTCGGCCTGAATACACTTAACTACGCCTATCAGGTAAATGAGGGGGGAATTGCCGAAGCAATAGGCCTTACAAGAACCTTTGTGGGAGAGGATAAATTCGTTGTGATCCTGGGTGACAACATTCTCGAAGATTCTCTTGCTGAAAAAGTAGCTGCCTTTGAAAACCAGAAAGACGGCGCGCGAATTCTTCTTAAAAGAGTTGACAATCCCAGTGATTACGGAGTCGCGGAGCTGGAAGGTACAAGAGTTATCTCGATCGAGGAAAAACCCGGGAAACCAAGAAGCAGTTACGCGGTGATAGGTGTTTATATGTTCGATAATTTCGCTTTTGAGATTATCGACAGTCTTGAACCATCCGCAAGGGGTGAACTTGAGGTTACCGATATCAACAATGCGTATTTGAAGGAAAATAAGCTCCATGCTGATATAATTGATGGATGGTGGGCAGATTCAGGGTGCAGTATTGAAGGCCTGCTGCAGGCGGGAATCATGGCAAGAAACCTTCGAAAGGGACAAACCGTATGAAATTACTGGTTACGGGTGGAGCCGGCTTTATAGGGAGCAACTTCACCAGATTGGCACTTGGCACCAGGCCTGACTGGGAAGTAACCGTTCTTGATAAACTGACTTACGCAGGCAGAAGAGAAAATCTGAAAGACCTCGAAAGCGATCCCCGGTTCGAATTTATCCGTGGAGACATCTGCAATGAAAAGGCAGTCTTAAGTGCGATGGAAGGGTGCGACGTGGTGGTTAATTTTGCCGCGGAAACCCATGTTGACAGATCCATTGATGATTCCGCCTCATTCGTCAGAACTGATATAGAAGGAGTAAGAGTTCTTCTTGAAGTCTTCCGAAGAGAAGACAGACATCTCTTCCTGCAGATTTCAACAGATGAGGTGTACGGGAGTGTGGAAAACGGCAGATCCATTGAGACTGACCAGCTTGCTCCCAGAAGCCCGTACGCCGCATCCAAGGCAGGAGGTGAGCTTCTGGCGATGAGTTACTGGACCACGTACGGTGTTCCGGTAACCGTAACCAGAGCTTCCAACAATTACGGACCCTTCCAGTATCCTGAGAAGCTGATCCCGCTGTTCGTAACCAATGCTATGAACGGCGAATTTCTTCCT
This sequence comes from Candidatus Aegiribacteria sp., assembly GCA_021108005.1. Lineage (NCBI taxonomy): Bacteria > Pseudomonadati > Candidatus Aegiribacteria > Candidatus Aegiribacteria sp. Next base: position 82,855 of record JAIORS010000218.1, on the reverse strand, counting down.
GTTTACGGAGACGGCCTTAACAGAAGGGACTGGTTGTTCGTCGATGACCACTGCAATGCGCTGCTCGAGGTTATTGAGAAATCTGAGCCGGGCAGGATATACAATATTGGTGCCGGGCAGGAACACACAAACAGGGAGGTTACCTCTTCCATTCTGGAGGAGACCGGTGCCGACAGAGGCCTTGTAAGATATATTGAAGATCGTCCCGGTCATGACAGGCGGTACGCGCTGAATGTGGATCTTATCGAACGTGAGATTGGCTGGAAGGCTGAAACAGATTTTGATGAAGGTATCAGAAAGACCGTGGCCTGGTATATTGAAAACCGCGCATGGTGGCAGAGTATAAAGTCCGGTGAATTCAGAGAGTATTACCGGTCCATGTATACAGAAAGATTAAACAACTCCAGGGAGAATGCATGAGAATTCTTGTAACCGGTGGCGCTGGTTTTATCGGTAGCCATCTTTGTGAAAGGCTTCTTACGGATGGGCACGAAGTCCTGGCTATGGACAATCTGCTTACCGGAACAACAGACAATATTGCGCATTTGGCCGGCAGGGAAGATTTTTCCTTCATCCATCATGATGTAACGAACTACATTTTTTTACACGGAAGACTTGATTTCATCTTCCATCTCGCTTCTCCGGCAAGCCCCGCGGATTATCTCGCTTTCCCTATCCAGACCCTGAAAGTTGGTTCACTGGGTACCCATAAAACCCTTGGACTGGCACTTGCAAAGGAAGCCGGTTTCGTTCTTGCGTCGACAAGCGAGATATACGGAGACCCTCTTGTTCATCCCCAGCCAGAGGATTACTGGGGCAACGTGAACCCGGTTGGCCCCAGGGGTGTTTACGATGAAGCAAAAAGATTTGCTGAAGCCATTACCTTCGCATACCGAAGGTATCACGGTTTGAACACGAAAATTGCCCGCATTTTCAATACGTACGGCCCAAGAATGAGAGCGAACGACGGAAGGGTAGTTCCCGCTTTTATTTCACAGGCACTTTCCGACAGGAACCTTACGATTTTCGGCGATGGTAACCAGACACGGAGTTTCTGTTATGTTTCGGATACGGTGGATGGTCTTGTGCGTTTAATGGAGTCGGATTTTTCAGGTCCGGTCAACATCGGTAACCCCGATGAAATGACGATTTCGGATTTCTCGGAATTCGTACTTGGAAAAATTGATTCGCGAAGCTCTATAATCCACAGGGAATTGCCCGAGGATGATCCGAAAGTAAGAAAACCGAATATTTCTCTGGCCATGGAGAAACTGGGGTGGAAGCCAACTGTTGGCTTGGAGGAAGGTATGGAAATAACCATCGAGTATTTCAAAGAAAAACTGAGGGTATTGCAGTGACCGGTATTTATTCAATTGGCAGTCTTTCAGTGGAAACAGGTGCGTTATGCTGATATTGATGATAATTCTGGGAAGTATCTCTCTCCCGTTTTCATCACAGGAAATTCAGAATCCGGAATCGTCCGTTCTTGAACTGGCGGACAGGAGTACTTACGTACTTGGCCCAGGAGACATTGTGACTGTTGTGGTTGAAGGCGGGTCCAGCCAGATTTTATTGAGTGCGGGTGTTTTACCCTGGATAGAATGTACCATAGGGGGAGACGGTTATCTATCAGTGTCGGGAATCGGAGCTGTCAGTGTGAACGGACTGACAATTGATGAAGCTCAACAGTTTCTTCAGAGAAAGGCATCGGATTACTTCCCCTCAATTCAAGTCGTGCTTTCCCTTTCTGAGCCCAGGGCGTTGAGGGTCAACGTCGGTGGTATGGTGAATCAACCGGGTACATTTGTACTAACGGCACTGGGCAGAGTATCTGACGCTGTTTTAAGTGCAGGGGGGATATCATCTTTCGGGGCCCGCACCGGAAAACTTTTTACGGATGACGGAGATACGCTTGATGTGGATCTGAATATCCGCCCCGGAAGCGTATCTTACGTTTCTGATCCGTTTCTAACCAACAACGCCGGTATTATCATTGATATTTGCGAAGACCCTGTCTACATTTTAAGTACTGATAATGCGCTGCAAACCCGTGAACTGCAGACAGGGGAGGATTTCGAATCCCTGATGATCAGAATCGGTGGGGTGTCGGGCAATATTAACCTCCTCTGCAGCAAAATAGTCAGGGATGAAACTCCCATTCCTGTGTGGAATCAGGAAGCGGGTTTTACCGATATAGAGCTTGCTCCCGGAGACACTATTTTGCTTGTTTCATTCAGAGACTCAATCGTAGTTGGAGGCGCGATCAGTATTCCCGGATCTGTACCCTACAATCCTGAAAGCACGGTTATGGATTATATTGTTACGGCAGGCGGTCGTTTGAGTACAGCCAGCAACAGTATTGCAGTTTATAGGAACGGTCGGGAAACCGAGTTTGAAGGAAACGTTGAACACGCTCACCTTCTGCCCGGAGATATTGTGAATGTCAAATACAACTGGTTCAACAGAAATGCGGCGATGATTTCACTGTTAACGTCGACAATTTCAATTGGTATAACAATTTATGCAATCAATAACTAGAATGCAGTCATGAAAAAGAACATAGATGATTCCTTTACCGGTAAATGGATTCGTTCCGTTGTGTTGAACATTCGCAAAATCGCGGTACTCTGTTTTGTGGTTGCAATCGCTGCCTCGGTATGGGCGCTGACCAGAAAGCAATACTGGGCTGCCTCTGCGGTTGCTGCTGTTCCCGGTGGCCAGCAGTCATCCGCAGGTCTTGCTGGAATCGGCGGACTTGCCGGCGATCTTTTATCTGATCAGCTGGCTGGTTCTGGAATCGGAAGCATGATCGGTATGGGCGGTGGGTCAGCTGCGTTGGATATGAACCTCGTTTTCCAGGTTCTCACCTCCAGAACGGTATTTGAACAGGTGATATTCAAGCACCATCTTCTACCGGGATTTAAAGTCGCCACAATGGACGATGCCTTGCTGCAATTCGGGAAGAGAGCCTCCGTTGTCCTTACTCCCGAAGGTTTCTTCGTGATATCAATGGAGGCTGACAGCAGAGAAAAAGCCGCAGCTCTGGTGAACGATATCATAGAGTTTTCCAACATCGAACTCTCAACAATAATCACCAGCAGAGCCAGGAGAAGCAGACTGGCCGCCGAAGAGTTTCTTGAGGTAGCCGAGGAATCCCTTCTCATAGCACAGAACAGAATGGAGCAGTTCAGGGAGGAAACCGGGCTGCTGTTTCCCGAACAGCAGGGCATTCAATCCCTGGATTTGCTGGGGACCCTTGAAACGCAGCTGCTTCTTGCTGAAGCTGATCTTGCCGGTATCAGCGGCATAATGTCATCATCAAGTTCAGCCTATTCGGAGATTGCCAGGAAGGTAGCTTTTCTCAGAAGCAGCATGATGAATAAAGCTGCCGGTGATAGTCTCAGTTACTTCCCGGGATTTGAGAGTATGCCTTCCATGCTGAAGGAGTACGAGAACATAACTATAAACCTGGAAACCAGGCGGGCGATTTATATGATGCTGCGGCAGGAACTCGAATCCCTTAAGCTTGAGGAAGCAAAGGACAGCCCCACGATAGAAGTTCTGGTACCCGCCGTTCCAACCGCTCTAAGATCTTTCCCCAAGCGAGGAAAAATGGTGGTAAAGTATACTTTAATGGCCTTCTTTCTCTCCCTTCTATGGATAGCGGTAATTACCTATGCGAAGCAGCTCCTTGATGATGAAAACACGGGTCCATTCTGGAAATCCATTGCGGGAATCGTGAAGAGCCAGCTTTTCCTCGCAAGGAAAAGAAAAACCTATAAGAGAAGTCCGTCCTGATTCTGTCCACTCTCTTGTAGTCGAGACTATATTCAGAGAAGCACCGAATATACAGATATGTCTACTTCCATCTTTGAATGGAGCATAAATAAGTAATGATACATAGAAAATTCGATCCGAATAAGGATTTGGAAGCCTGTCACAGAATCTGGCGGGAGGTAGCCTGGATTGAGAACGAGGAGCATGAAAAGGCCATGGATATATTCCTTGAGGGCTGCCGCGCTCTGGTAGGTGACATAAACGGTGAGACGGAAGCCCTTGTTGTCTCAACACCTGGCCGGGTGAGATATCTTGAAAAGGATATTCCCCTTTCTGCAGTATGCGGAGTAACAACAAGTTACGCTGGACGGAGAAGAGGACTTGCCGGGAAGCTTACCGCGGAACTGATAGCCCTTGATGTTGCCGAGGGGGCTGAGGTGGCGGGACTGGGAATGTTCGAACAGGGATTTTATGACAAACTCGGATTCGGATCGGGACCTTACGAAACAGTTATCGGGTTTGATCCTGCTTCTCTGAGCTTAAATGTAAATCCCCCTCCTCCGAGGCGTCTTACGAAGGATGACTGGGAACTGGTGCACAGGTCCAGGCTGGGACGGATGCAAGTTCACGGTAACACCTCCCTCATTCGCGAAGAAACAACGAGAGCCGAGATGCAGTGGAGTAAAAACGGTTTCGGTCTCGGGTACATGGACGCCGACAACGAGCTGCTCTCACATCATTTCTGGTGTGGATCCGCTATGGGTGAAAACGGCCCTTACGATATCTACTGGATGTGCTATGGAGATTACTTTCAGTTCCTGGAGCTTCTCGGGCTTATTAAGAATCTGGGGGATCAGGTCCATCTGGTGAAACTCAACGAAACAGCGGCAATTCAGATACAGGATCTTCTGAAGACTCCTTTCAGAAACAACAGAAAAACCGAGAAATCCAAATACGAAGCCACAAACAGATCATCCGCATACTGGCAGATTCGTATATGCAACCTGGAGAAGTGTCTTGAGGAAACCATACTTCATGGGGATCCCGTACCCTTCAACCTTAAACTGAGTGATCCCATTGAGGATTATCTTGAACAGGACGCTCCGTGGCACGGAATATCCGGCAGCTACATAGTCACACTGGGGCCCGAATCACATGGCGAGAAGGGGCACGACAGATCTCTTCCCGTGCTGGAAGCTTCGGTTGGCGCATTTTCAAGGATGTGGATTGGGGCAAGACCCGCGACAGGGCTTTGCGTAACGGATGATCTGGAAGGGCCGGAAAAGCTGATTCGAAAACTGGACAGGATACTCCGGCTTCCAAGCCCCAGAATTGACTGGGAATATTAAGTGATGGTTTTTGCGGATTGGAGTTGTTCGATCATCTCCACCGTAAGCTTCCTGTAGATACGGAAACGCAGTCCCCCAAGGTGTTTTCCTCCGTACCATCTTGCGACGGCTACAAGGACATTCTCGGTAGAGGATTTACGCAGTACATCAAGGATAACATTCCCGGCGCCTCTCTCGCCTCCGTCACCCTTCATGTCGTCAATTCTATCATTCCGAACAATGCGACAGGCCCAGCTCACATGGCTGGCTTTACGCATACGGCAGTAACGAATCAGCTCTTCAATGGCTTTCGCAGTATCCTGCCCCGGTTCCAGCCGGACACCCCCGACCGCGAATCTGCAGGCACCGGCCCTGGTTCTCGGACCTTTAATCGGTGTTGCCAGTGTTGTTCCCCTTCCTATCTTCTGAAGAAGTACCGGTAAAAAGAATTATCGGACATTTTCCTGACAAGGAGAACCAATCCTGAAATGACAATCCATGTGAAAGCGATTCTGGCGAAGAGAACACCCGAAATATTTCCACCAAGGGACATCATCAGAAGAGTATCCTCAACAATAGCGTGTGAGAGCCCCATAAGGGACATGGAGAAGAAAACATCCCTGTTGGAAAGCTTTCCCGAGTTTATATCCCGGATAATCAGCCCTCCTCCGTAGGAAATGCCCAGAACCATGCCGAGTATCGTAACTGTGGAAGCGGATTTTCCGATACCCATCGAAGTAAGAACAGGTTCAAGAATTCTGTTCATGAGCCTGGTTATACCAAGCCTGTCCAGAATTTTCGTGAGGATGATAAGCACAAGCACTATAAGGAAAATAGCCGCGAGATTCTGCAGCTGCGAAAGACCCCAGGAACCCGGACTGTCATTGACGGGCGACGCTTCCCAGAGTATCCGTCCCTCCTCCTGAAGGAACCCTCCCAGAGAATAAGCGGTGTTAAGGATAAATCCCAGAAGGAGCGCGCAAAGAAGTCTGAAGGGAACCATGAAGCGTACCCTCACACCGGTTTTTCTGGCGATAGTGGTTTCGACCGGCATGGAGTGAGCAACGAGAATCATGCAGGCTATAACGGTTATCTGAGCCGTTGACATGTGAAGGCCGGGGGCGATAGAGGCGAATACTACGATCCCGCCGTACATGTTGGTTATCACGGCGGTCGCCCATACGAGTCCCATCTCGCCGGGCAGGCCCGCAAGGCTCATTAAGGGTGCGAAGGCTGCGGCAATGTACTTTATCAGATCAAGCTCACCAAGAACCTTAACAGCGATGACAACGGGAACCATTATACGAAAAAGTATGAAGCTGACCCCCGCGGCTTCCCTGATCTGTTTCCATGCTGTTGACAGTATTGACAAAGCCTGTCCTTTCACGTTCTACGGAAGATAAACATTTTTCGTATAATCCGGATAGCTGAAGTGAAAAACTTTGTTTTCTTTGATCGGAGTCAGAAGAATTGTTTAAGAAACTGTTCGAACTGTTCCGCAAAAACGGGGAAGAGCTCTATCTGGTAGGCGGTTACGTAAGGGACCGTCTGCTGGGAAGAGAAACCGCGGATTACGATTATTCCACGGGAGCAAGACCCGAAGTGACGAAGAGTATTCTTGAATCAGGAGGCTACAGGGCGATTCCCATCGGAATAGAATTCGGTACGGTAGCAGCAGTCATAAACGATGATACAGGCCCTGTAGAGGTTCAGATAACCACCTACAGGTGCAAGGAGAGTTATCGGAAAGGATCCCGCCATCCTGAGGTTGTCTTCGGCAGAAATCTTGAGGAAGACCTTGTAAGGAGGGACTTCACGATAAACGCGATGGCTATGGATGAAAATGGCAGAATTATCGATCCCCTGGGGGGACTGCAGGATCTGAAGGACAAAATGATCAGGACTCCACTGGATCCGGAAGAAACCTTCAGGGAAGACCCCCTTCGGATGCTTCGGGCATTCCGCTTCGCCTGCCGCCTGGGGTTCTCAATAGACGATAAAGCCCTTGAGGCAATTGAAAAGCACCACTCAGCGATTATGGACATATCCAGGGAACGCTGGAAGATGGAAATGGATTCACTGCTTACAGCCGCAGATGGTGAAGAGGTTTCCGGAGTTCTGCAGCTTATGAGGGAAACGGGAGTTCTTCAGGATTTAATCCCGCAGTTTACATCGATGTTCTCTTTAAATGGAGCATCTCAGGGCAGGGCTCATTACGGAGATGTCTGGGAGCATACACTGGACGTGGTGAAGAACACTGCCGGTAACCGATGCCTTCGATGGGCAGCCCTTATGCATGACATTGGAAAACCTTTTCGCAGAACGGTTGATGAAGATGGAAATGTACATTTCTACGGCCACGAGAAAGCAGGCTCCGATTGCGCGGTTGAAACGGCCGAGAGGTTCAGATTCTCAAAAAAGGAAAGGAAATGCGTATCTTTCCTGGTGAAGAATCATATGAGGCCTGTTCTTTACTCAAACGAATGGTCCGACAGGGCAGTGAGAAAGCTTGCCGGTGAATGCGGAGAATACCTCGATCTTCTGCTGGATCTTGCTTCAGCGGATATCGCCGCACATGCAGAAACTTACGCTTCCGTCGGGCTCACGAGAATGGCTGAACTGAGGGAAAGACTGCGCAGGCTTGTGCCCGACACCCGAAGGAGGGTGCTTCCCGTGGATCTGGGAAAAATTCTTATGAAAAGAACTGGCGGGGACACGGGATCATTTCCCGAAATCGGAATTATTCTGAACAATCTTGAAGAACTGGTTCATCAGGGAATTCTGCCTGAAATGGCATCTTCAAAAGTCTATCTTGATTACATTGCGGAACATCCTGAATCGAAACAGGAACAGGATAGCTGAACTCACATAATCCCATGCATCAACCCGCATCCATCACAAATACTCTACTGCAGCGCTTCGATATGAGAACTTGTAATGGATGCGAGTTAGTGCTTCTTGACAAATCTCATTTTGTTATTATTACTGACTGAACGGTCAGTCAAATAGAAATGAGTGAATCATGAGTACAAAAGATGAAATCCTTAATGCCGCCGAGGGCATTTTCGTAGAAAGAGGATTCTCAGGCTCATCAATGAAGAGCATCGCTGAAAAGGCACATGTGGCAAAAAGCCTTCTTTACCACTACTTCGCATCAAAAAGGGAGCTTTGGGACGAAGTAATTCATAGAAGAGTATTCGATGCCAGACTTCCAGAGAGGATGATAGAGATGGTTTCATCCATTCTATCCGGCGGCCTGGAGGCGGTAAGGACGAAGAAGAATCATACCACGTATTTTGAATTTCTCAGGAGTAACCCCCAGTTCGTAAGGATGCTGGCATGGCTGAACGCCGAACAGTCAATGTGGATATGTCCTCCCCCCGAAGTGAGAAATGAAGTCGTTAAAAAGCTTAAGAAGCTGCAGGAAAAGGGAATATTCAGGGCTGACGTAGACCCCAGAATGTTCGTTGTCTGTTTCATGTCCATCTGCGAGATGTGGTTCATGTCCCGGAACAGGATTTCCGTATGGTTCGACGAAGACATGAGTACGAATGAAATAAACGAGAAATTCATAGACTCGGTCGGAAAAATCCTTATTGATGGAATGGCAGGAAAGAAATGAGAAGGAATACTGTTATTTTTCTATTTACTCTCCTTATGTTGATATCCTGCGGTCAGAAGGAAGAAATTGCCGAAAAGCTCATTCCCGTTACGGTAATTGTGCCGGAACCGCAGGTGATAAGTTCTACGGTTGTGGCTGCCTGCAGGCTCGAATCAAGCAGCGAGGCGATTATCACTTCGATGAGCCCGGGAAGAATACTGGAAGTTACCGTCAACGAAGGTGATGAAGTTCGGGAGGGAGAAATTCTAGTAGAGCTTTCCACCGATCAGCAGTACAGCAGCGCTGTTTCAGCTTCATCAGCACAGCTTACGGCCGCCAGAACATTGGCGTCGAACGCCGAAGATGACCTTCATAGAGCTGAGAGACTTAGAATTGACGGAGCTATCAGTGAAATCGAATACGAAATGGCTGTGTCCACATCAGCTGCTTCGGCAGCAACAGAAAGACAGGCTTTCGCGGGATACGAAAACGCAAGGAGCATGGCGGAGAGCGGAAAGATACTCGCCCCTTTCAGCGGCACTGTCACCAGGGTCTGGGCAAAGGAAGGGTACGTTTCTTCAGGGCCTCTTGTTTCGATTACGGACAGCGGTGTCATGAAATCTGAACTTCTGATCGCAGGACGTCATCTTCAGTATCTAGCCGAAGGGCTGCCTCTTGTCTTTTCCACTTCGCACTATCCCGGAGAGCTTTTCCCCGGAGAGGTAATATCCTTCTCATCCTCTGTGGATCCGGTATCGGGGCTGGTTTCAGTTATGGCGCAATATCATGATGATTCAGGCAGGCTTCGCTCAGGGATGACAGGTACGGCGACCATCGGGCTTGAAACCTCGGAGAATACGATTGTTCTACCCCTTCGGGTGCTGCTTCATGAAGATGAGTCCTTATGGGAAGTGGCGCTTGTTCGTGACAATGCAGTTTTGATCGTCCCTGTAGAACGGATTTTGAAATATCGGCAGGAGTCGAACCCGGAGACTCGGTTATTTTTCTTGGTCATCATCTGGTTGCCAATGGCTCACACGTAAAGGTGGTGCGGTAATGAGTCTTCCCGGACTTGTCGTTAAACGGAAAATTACCTTCCTTATGATCTTCATTATCATGGCGGGCGCCGGCCTCTTTGCCGTAACACAGCTTGGCATCGATTACTTCCCCAAAGTAGACCTTGGCAAGATAGCTGTCATTACCGTTCTTCCCGGGGCGGGTCCTTCGGAAGTCGAAGGGCTTATTACCGAGATAATCGAAGACGCGGTTTCCGGTGTTGAGGGAATTGAAACGATTGTTTCCATTTCCAAAAACGGTGTAAGTATGATTACACTGGAAGTTGAGAACAGTGCCGATATCGATCAGGTTGAAACGGACGTAAGGGACGCTGTTGAAAATGTGAAAAGCAAGCTTCCCGAAGGTTCCAGCGACCCGGTGATAATGACCATGGAATCCAGCAGCAAGCCGCTTATAATGATGACTTGCAGCAGCGAAATGATGAATGGAACCCAGCTGCGAAACCTTGTTGATGAAGAGATCACTCCGAGGCTGGGGAGGGTAGAGGGTATCTCTTCCATCAATGTCAGCGGTGGTTACGTCAGGCAGATAAACGTAGAAGTCGATCCTGCCCTGCTTGCTGAAACTGGAATTCCCATTGCCCGGATATACGGTGCTCTCAGCGCTGTAGGGGGAGATCAGCCCGGTGGTGATATAGATGATGGTGACATGGAATTTGCCGTCAGTGTTAAATCCGGGTTCGATGATCTCAGCAGTATCAGGGAACTGGTGATAGGTCAGCGCAGCGGAAGACCGGTAAGGCTTGAAGAGGTAGCTGAGGTTATTGACAGTCATGCTGAACAGATTGACTACACCCACCTTAACCAGGGCGAGGCGATACTGCTTGTTTTCAGAAGGAGTTCGGACGCGAACACTGTTAATACATGCGGCAGGCTTGAATCGGCAATTGAGGATCTTTCGGAGGACTATGCGGGGACACTGGAAACCGAGATAATCTACAGCCAGGAGCGTTTCATAACAGGATCCATGAAAGACCTCATGATGACTGCGATCCAGGCTGTTATTCTAGCCGCTGCGGTACTCACTTTCTTTCTGGGCTCTGTATCCAACGCGGGGATAATCAGCCTTTCCATGCCTCTTTCATTCGTGGCGACTTTTGCTGTGATGTACCTGCTCGGGGTGAGTCTTAACATCATGTCCCTCGCGGGACTGAGCATTTCGATCGGTATGATTGTTGATAACTCGGTTGTCGTACTTGAGAACATTCACAGATGGCGAAGGAAGGGCGAAGACCGGGCAAAAGCTGCGGAACACGGAGCGGCACAGGTTGGAATGGCTGTAACAGCATCAACACTCACGACTGTTGCCGTATTCATTCCCATGTTGTTCGTGCCCGGAATGACGGGGCAGATATTCAGGGACCTGAGCCTTACAATCGCGGCCGCCCTCTTCATATCACTGTTCGTTTCACAGTCACTTATACCTCTGCTTGCGTCAAGAGCTAAAAACCTGATCAAACCTCATTCACAGCGTTCGCTTTCAACAAGGATAGAGGGATGGCTGAACAGGTTCGAGGAGAGATATTCCAGGTCGATAGGCTGGTTCACCGAACATTCAAAATTCGTTTTCATTCCGGTGATACTGGTTTTCATAATATCGATTATCATGATGGGATTCATTCCAAAAACTTACCTCCCGGAACCGAAGGAGGGCCTCATAGACATCGATATAAGACTTGCTCCCGGGACAGGTCTTGAATTCACGGACAGCCTGTTTGTGGAGATTGAAAGTAGGATACTCGAGATAATACAACCGGGCGATCTTGGGAATTCATATATGAACGTTGGCAAGCAGGAGGGTATCAGCGCCCTTTTCGGTTCCTCATCCTCCGCGAACGGGGAAATAAATCTTTTCTTCGTCAGGGAGAGTGAACGCTCCAGAAGCATTGAATACTACGATGCGGCTATTCGTGATCTGTTGAACGAAGTTCCGGGTATCGAATACAGCCTTTCAAGCGGAATGCCTATCGGTAACGAGTTTCCGGTAAGCATAGTCATCTACGGGACGGATCTGGATGAACTTCGAGGAATCGGGGAATTGGTTACATCGGAAATAAGCCGTATTCCCGGAACGGTCGACATTTCATCCTCCCTTGAGAATCAGCTTTTACAGCTTGATTTCGTACCCGATGAGAATATACTTTTGTTAAAAGGGCAATCTCCGGCCAGGATAGGGTCAGAAGTCACCATCGGCCTGCTGGGGCTGGATGCTACAACATATACGGAAAACAGCCGGGAGTACGATGTTAACATTCGTTACGCGGAGGAGGGAAGATCGAGCAGGGAAGCTGTATCGGGACTGATAGCGTACGGCATGCCCCTTGATGCATGGGGCAGCTTCCATAACACTCTGGTTCCCGAAGAAATAGGAAGAAGGAACAGAACGAGGACAGTGGAAATTACATGCAGGATCAGCGATAGAGCCCTTGGTGAAGTAGCGGCCGATGTTGAAGTTATGATGGATACACTTAATCTGGGCGGCCACAGATACGAGATAATTGGTGATATAAAGGACAGAGGTGAGGCTTTCGGAAGCATGGCAATCGCCATCGCTGTTGCGATAATCCTCGTTTACATGGTTATGGCATCACAGTTCGAATCACTCCTTGAGCCATTTATCATTATCGTCGAAATTCCACTGGCCCTGATCGGAGTTATCTGGACTCTGCTCCTGACCGGAACAACCCTGGGACTGACCTCACTTATAGGCCTGCTTATGCTCGCGGGAATAGTTGTGAACAACGGTATTGTCTTCATTGATTACGCGAATCAACTGAGAAGGAAAGATGGGTTGTCATCCAGGGAGGCGATAATTATCGCCGGAAGAAAAAGGATGCGCCCCATTCTTATGACCGCGATAACCACAATTCTTGCGCTCATGCCTCTGGCCATTGGGGCTACGGAAAGTTCAGTGATGTGGGCTCCCATGGCAAGAACCGTTGCCGGAGGCCTGGCGGTGGCCACTGTTCTTACGCTGGTTGTTCTGCCCTGCCTGTACGTGAAACTGGACAGGTGGCATAAGGACAGAAGTTGATCCGCAAGACAATGTTTGCCATTTCCATCCGAGTTGATATTTTAGCGTTAACAGGACAGTGTTCTTCAAGATATTTTAGTATTGACCGAAACCTGCCCGGGGGAGAATATGGAATACGATCTAATAATTTTCGATGCTGACGGAACTCTCAGGTACTGTACGGTTGAGGGGCAGCCATGCCCCAACAGGACAGGTGAATGGAAGCTTTATCCGGGTGTAATCGAGATGCTCGCAGGCTTCAACTGGGCGCATCCCGGAGAAGAATCCGGCATAGGGTATGGCATTGCCAGCAACCAGGGAGGAGTGGGCGTTGGTTACTTCAGTGAGAGTACCGCTGTAGCACTCCTTGAGGATACATTCCGAGACGCTTTCGGTTTCAGCCCTGCTGAGAAAACTATAGAGATCTGCCCTCACATTCCGCACAGCGACTGCGGCTGTCGGAAACCTGAACCCGAGATGCTTAACCGTCTAATGAAACTCTACGGAACCTCTCCCGAGAAAGTTCTTTTTGTCGGAGATCGTGATGCTGATATGAAGGCTGCTTTCAACGCAGGTTGTGATTTTCAGTGGGCCAGTGAGTTTTTTAATAGAGACCCTGAATTATGACCGGGATTGATCAGTGGATATCCCTTTTCAAATTCTCTATATCTTCTCTGGCATGAGACCTTATTTCCTCAAGTTTCCGGAGCAGTTCCGCATCGTAAGTCCGTGTTAGCTCCTCGAAGGGAGTAAGGGTTGTACGGTTGAAGAAAGGTCCGAGTGTAATTTCCACTCCGAAACCGAATTTGATGTTCTGCATGACATCCGAGTGATTTCTGTCGCTCAGGATAAGCTGTTCAAGTTCCGTCACTGCCCCAAGGAAACGGACATTATCGTTCAGTACGTATCCCGCTCCGATATTGGCATCTCTTCCATCCCATTCCAGCATTATCGATACGTTCCGGGCGGGTTGGTATTCAAGCCCGCCGAAAGCCCCTTTTATGGGATTTGAGATCCCGCTTGAATCGAAATCCTTACTCTGCAGGAACCTGCCGATGCCGTAACCAAGATGAATGCATAAAGGTATTTCGGAGAAGTATTTAAAGTCCTTTGAAAACACTATGTAGGCTGAGAAATTCTGCGATTCCCCATATTTGTAAAGGCTGTCATTGGTATTCCGGAAGAATTCGTAATTTTCCTCGCCTGTGATATTCTGACAACCGACTGCTATGGCAGGGACATGTGTTCCCTCATTTATAGCGATTACTCTTGCGTCGGCGGATAATCCCGCGCTTCCAAGCCATGTTATCCCAACCTGACCCCTGTCGAACAGGCCGAATTCAAGGTGGCCCGCAATGGCAAAATCGTTTTCAGAAGTGCTGTCGGCGTTCTCGTAACTGAAGGCGGTAAACGATCCGCCAAATCCTATTTGAGTGTGTTGCAAGATGGTAGCCGTTGGGATATCAATCAATCCCGGGCGGGAAAAAGGAAGAGAACTAGCTATAACGGAATCAACTACGAAGCATAAAGTTATCAGCGAAAGAATTCGGACAGTTCTCATTCGATACCTCCAAGCATTCTTGAAGATAAACGCCCGTGGGATACTGCGCAATAGTCTGGTTTATTTAAGAAAGTTTCAAAAGTAGTATCCGACTGAAAGGAAGTAATACCCGGGCCAGGATCCGAATTCGGATCTTATGTTCACGGCTGGATTCTCTGATGTCCTTCCCAGTCCAGTGGATACTCCCGCATTCATGACAGTATTCTGCAGAACATCGTATTCGCCGGTCATAGAAAGATAGGCGGAACCATCGGTAAGGTTAACCAATATCTGGCCTGTGAAGCCCAGAAGCGGTGTCACCGTCCAGCTGATACCCGGGCTGAGATAATGTTTTCCCAGGAGATAGATCCCGCCGTTCGTCCATGCCGGGTTTGTGATGATGTCAATGTAATCCGCAGAGTCATCCGATCCGGAGGAATTGAAATGGTATTCCAGAAATCCATAAAGGACGGCATTGAACCAGCTTCTGTCGTATCCCGCCGAAAGACTAAAGAAAGTATTCTCACCCTCCGTATCATTATGAGAGAAAAAGTTCGTGGATACGATGGCGCATTCCATCCATCCGGTTCCACCTCCAAGGGTACGGTTTAAGCTTCCTCCGACCATGAGATTTTCTCTGAAGCATGCTGCGAGAAGAGTGGCATCCGTCCGGAACAGATAGAATCTGCCACGAAGCCAGCAGCCGCTGTCTGTGAATCCGGCATCCTTCCCGAAAACGTACCCTGCGTCAAGTTCAGACATAATGCCAAGAGGGAAAATCGATCTTACAGCGTCAACACCCGTTCTGTAATCGGTATTCATCGTTCCGTACTGGAAAGGGGCGATGAAATCCGTGGGGCTGACAGATTTGGCAACTCCCCAGTAAATTGCCTGCCTCCCAGCTGTCAACGTTGCTACGGACGTTCTCAGCGAGATGTTCAGTCTGTCAGGATTCTGGATTATGCTGAACGATTCAGTGCCGTCCCAGTTCGAAGGAAGTATTCTGGCTTCAATGTCGGCAACTCTGAATATATGTGTTCCAGCTGAACCGCTGAGTGCCGGGTTGCCGGCGGAAGGACACAGTGTCCATGCGATGTTCATGCTGATCTCACCTGTTCTGTGATGAACCATGAGCCTCAGGGGAGACTGGAACAGATACCGAAGTGAGGAGTCCGGAAAGGGTTGATCCGTAATTGAGAACTCCGGCTTCAGAACACCTGATATTTCGATTGTGCTGGCGGTTGCTCCGGTGAATACGGACAGCATAAAAGAGAAGAACACGATAGATTTCATTTTAAGTTTTCCGGAGGAGCGCTTCCGTCAAGCTTTCCATCCCTCAGAACGACGATTTTTTTAGCCCTCTGCATGACAATCTCGTCATGGGTTGAGAAAAGGAAAGTCATACCGGTTTCCTCGTTCAACTTCCTCATCATATCAAGCAGGGCTCCGCTGGTTTTTGAATCGAGGTTCGCGGTGGGCTCATCCGCTATAACAAGGGAAGGATGCGAAACGACTGCTCTGGCCACCGCCACCCTCTGCTGCTGGCCGCCAGAAAGCTTTCGGGGAAGCCGGCCAACGTATTCGGCTATCCCTACTTTTTCAAGGATATCCATTACTCTGTCGTGGCGTTCAGCGGGAGGAATCCCCTGGAGCAGCATTACATATTCAACATTTTCCTCTACCGTAAGTACAGGAAACAGGTTATAGGCCTGAAATACGAAGCCAATATGATCCCTTCTGAAGTTGGAGAGCTCTTTTCCGCTCATCTCTGAGATCAATTTTCCCGACAGCCATACTTTGCCCTCGGTGGGCGTATCGAGACCTGCCAGAACATTGAGAAAAGTAGTTTTTCCAGAACCTGATGGTCCTGTTATAGCGGTGAATTCACCCTTCTCAAGAGTGTAGTCTACACCCCTTACAGCATGAACCGGAACGCCAGAATCATCGTATGTCTTAACGATTCCTTTGGCGACTATCACATCATTGTCAACCATATTCATCTCCATGATCTATAAACTTTTCCGCATTGCTTCAGCCGGGTTCAGTCTGCCGGCGTGGATTCCCGGATAAATTCCCGCAGCCGTTGTAAGAATCAAGGTGAAGAGGGGATAAATCCATACCCGGCTGAGTTTGAGTATCGGATACAGAGGTTTGTTGAATACAACACCCGATACATCGAACTCGCCGAAGTTTATACCTGTTTTCGAAGTTATCCATACCGTCAGCAGGCCGATGGCGCTCCCCATTACAGTACTGATAACCGCGATCCAGAAAGCCTCAAGGACCACCATTGTTCCGATGGTTCCAGGCCTTGTTCCCAAAGCCTTCATAACCCCGAATTCGTACATCCTTTCGTATACGGACATGAACAGGGAGTTGACTATTCCAAAAACAACAAGAGCGAAAAGAATGATGGCAGTTACCGCCATACCCAGGTCAACCATGTTGAGCATAGCGCTGACCTGTGGCGCCAGTTCCGGCCATCCGAGGGCGCTGTTTCGAAAAATCGAGAATTCACTCCAGAAAGCAATAGTTGTATCAGCACCCGTCTTCGATTCGGGGAACCTGACAGCAATTTCATGAACATCCCCCGGTATTCCGAGCATTCCGCCCGCCGTGTTCAGATTAACAAAAGCGGAATATCGATCAAGGTCATCACTTCCGAAACGGCATATACCGGATACGAAGAACATGCTGCTCGATAGCCCGCTGTCAGCCCGGGCAGCGGTGATAACGATCACATCGCCAGGTCCGGCGTTCAGATCATCCGCCAGTTTGTATCCGATAATCAGTTCGGTGCTGTCACCACTCAGGTAAGAACCCGTATCGATAGCAGCTTCCAGCATTGTCAAAGCAGGGTCGGTTTCACTGTCAACGCCAATCAGTGTGACAGGCTTCATTTCCGTAGTTGATGTTGCAGACGCGGGGGACAGAATCCTCGGGGTGCTGGCGCTTACCGTTGAATCCTGTCTGAGCATGAACAGAACCGAATCCGGTCTTTCGACGGTAAGGTCAATCCTCCTGGTGTCCATAAATCCGTTACGGTGGATCTGGGCATCCCCCATCCAGGGGTTCGTCGTTGTCTGTATCATATATGCTCCCATGCCCTGCATGAGAGCTTCGTAAAAGATCATTGAACCGAGCCCCAGGCCAACGGCAAGACCGGTTATCACAGTTCTCCTGCCATTCCTCCAGGTGCTTCTCCAGGCGAACTTCACAAGCCTTCCGAACATGTTAAACCGTCCTCAGAGTTTTCGCGGCTTTTGTGTGAGCGGCTTTCAGCGCCGGAAGAAAACTTACGGTGGAAGCGGTAACGATTACGCAGATGGCAGGGATCCAGTAACAGTCCGGGGATAATGAAGCGATCATCTCGCTGAAGACAGTACCTCCGAAATTCATGGGGGGGTCAAGGGTCAGACCATGCTTCGAAAGGAAAAGAAGCCCCCCTGTACTCAGTATGCTGCCTGCGATTATGCTGAAAATTCCCATGATATTCGCTTCAAGAACTATCATCTTCACGATAAATCCAGGTTTTGTGCCGAGGGCTTTCATCACACCGAATTCCCGCCTTCGCTCGAGAACCATCATAAGAATCGTATTGAGAACTCCCATTGCCGCTACAAGAACTATTACAAAAATCATAACCTTAAGACTTGATTCATCCGCCTTCATGCCGTTGTAGAATTCCTTCGCGAAAGTTTTCCAGGAATCGATTTCAAGATCTTTTCCCGACAGCTGTGCGGATATATTTCCTGTGAGAGCATCAACTGAACCCAAAGAACTGGTCATCACCGCCAGTTCGTGCGCCTTTCCCTGAAGAGCGAACAGTATCTGGGCATCGGCCAGTGTTATATAACATGTGATTCTATCTATCTCGGCGTTGCCTGTGCTGACAATGCCCTGAATTACGTACTTCCTGTCCGCGCTCGCGCCGTCAGCAGCCTGGGAAAGCATGATAAGTGAGTCTCCCACCGAAGCGTTAAGAATTATGGAGAGTTCCTTTCCGAGTACTATCTGTCCGGTGGCGAAATAGGATGAATCCGCCGCGGAAGCTGTCAGCATCCCTCCGCTTACGATGTTACTCGAGAAATCAGTGGCTGCGTCCTCCATCGCGGGATCCAATCCGATTACCGACGCTGCCGCCGAATTGGAGAACAGATTTCCAGATACAGCTCCCCCCGACCTGACCGCCAGGAGGGCTCCGGAATAGATCCTGGGCGTCCAGGTTCTAATGCCGGGCATGGAATCCAGGACGGCTCCAACCGACCGGTAATCGCTGATCGTTGAATAGATGGATGGATCTTCGAGATAACCTCTGCGGTGTACCTGGATCTGCCCCGTCCTGCCGTTCGTGAAGAACATTATTATGCTGCCGTACGAGCCGTTCATCCACCCGATGGAAATGGAGGAGAGGAAGAAACCGCCGGTCATGGTTAGAAGGGTAAGAATCGTTCTTCTTTTCTGACGGAAGACGTTCCGCCAGGCCAGTTTTAAGAGCATATCACCGGGACTGAAGGTTTCTGAGGGAGAAGATATTCTCGTCCACACCCTGGTTGAATTCAGCGTTGGACCAGGTTATCGTTGTGCTCTGATCTTCATTATCAGCGGGAATTACCTGCATCCGCGAGGGTATTGTTCTGCCGCCCATTTCCTGTACATCGGAGTAGGTGACAGTCTTAATAGGATTACAGTGACTGTCGAAGTACTTTTCCCAGAGAGGAATTGTGTCAGAAGTTCTCACCGCGCAAATGATGCTTGACCATACCACTGCGGTGGATGGTTTCGGAACCAGTTTGATGTACACAACGCCTTCCGCAGGAGTACCTGTAAGGGTTGTGTCTGTTGTGTACGAGTAGGTGTAATCCTCAGCGTAGGTTATTTCTCTGACTATGTCGTTGTTGGTGATGTCCGAGCCCATCCACGAGCCTGCCATCATCGAGGGTGGTACTCTGACTGTGCTGTTGGTGTTCGGAAGGTAATTCCACATTTCGGTACCGATCCTGAGGGTTGCCATTCCGGCTTCCCTTGCTGGGGAGAGTATTCTGATGAATGTGTTGTCCGTTCCGTGGGACCACGCCTTCATCGTAAGTGTCCGTTCCCAGTGTTCCGTTACTATGCGCATCGACATCTCAGTGTAACTGTCGTCGCTTCTGTAAAGCTGGTCAAGGGAATGCACCAGTTCACCGATATCAGGCTGTGAACGGGCTGCTGTAATGAAACCGGGAATGATCATCATTACGAAGATGATTAACGGATATTTCACAAATTTCTCCCCTCAGGAGCGAGACCGATGAAAAGAACCTCAAGCATCTCCTCAAGGGATTCCATCAGCTGTTCCGAAGTCCTGTTCTCATCCGCCGCGTACCACATGAGCGCGGTGCTCACCGTTCCGTATATCACCATCGACGCATGTTCGATATCCGTATCGGGTTTGATCCTGTGGTTCGCCTTCAGCTCCGCAAGTACACCGACAAGACCGTTTAGAAGTGTCAGATCCTGCCTGATAAGGCCGTTGCACAATGTGCTGTCGATACTCCACGCCTCTCTCATCAATTCGCGAATAAGCCTTTTCGGATACATCGACAGGCTTTTCATAAAAGTATCTACGTACCGCTTCACACCTTCAATTCCTGTGCACGACTCGGGAAGCTGAAATTTCTCAAAAAGAGCCTCTGATGTGTCATCGGCGGTAATCGCCAGAATAATCGCGCTTTTTGATTCGAAGTAATTGTATACCGTTCCCACCGCGACTTCGGCCTTTTCAGCAATAGCTTCTATCGTTGTTCCGTCGAAGCCCTGACTGAAAAACATGCTTCTGGCAGCTTTAAGTATGGACATCCGCGCTCGGGCCTTCTTTATCTCTCTCAATCCCATGAATAACCTCCAAACATGAATATATTCATAAAGAACATAGGGGTCAAATCTTTACTCTTGACATTTGACTCTACTGATAACTCAATTTGCAGATAACTGTCGATGTAGTACTCCTGGGGAAGGTGTCTGAATCCCGGCGAGAGACTTCAGATATCCGGGTTTGAACCAGGTTCAGTGAATCGTACCATCTAACATACTATGACAGCATGACCTTACCGGAAGTATACTTGCTATTCGGCAAGTATTCAGTAAATAGCAGCAAATGAAAGGAAACACTTATTCCAGCCAGAATTATTTTTGTAATGCTCGGTAAGAAAGATTTCCATTCTGGAGGGTACGGCTTCAACTTTAAAATGATGGAATACCTCCGGGCTCATGGTGTTGAAGTGGATATGATTCACTTTACAACTGTTCCCCCGGGGCTTCCTTTTAAATGGTTCATGGCATCGAGGTACATCTGCGGAAAAATCCGAAGGGAGAAACCCGATCTGGTAATCGTAAGCAAGAGTTATCAGTACGTGCCTATGCTCCGCATGATGAGAGGATTCATTTGTACTCCTGTTATCTACCTCATGCATAATCTTGAATGGATGGCGCTGGGGAATAAACTCAAGGCATTCATGTATAAAGTATATGTGAGATGGCTGCTTGGAATGGCGAGCGTTATCTGGGTTAACAGCAGTAATACGGAAGAAGCCATTGAAGGCATCGGAATTAACAGGGACCGTATCTGTCTCATCAGTCCGGGTTTTAACAAAAACCCTGTGTCCCTGCCCGATCGCTGCAGGCGAGATGGGCCTGTCAGGCTGCTCTGCGTTGGCAGCATCTCTCCGGGGAAAGCACAGCATGTCCTGATTAAGGCCTGCACATATCTTGACGGGGGAAGCTACAAAATGGAATTCGCCGGAAGTATCGAATCTGACGAAAAATACGCTGTGAGCGTTCAGGATCTTATAAAAGAAAATGATCTTTCCGATTCCATAATGGTTTCAGGGGAGCTTTCCGGCGAAGATCTTGAGAAGGCTTATATGAATGCCGATATACTTGTTCATCCCTCCATCTGGGAAGCTTTCGGCATGTCCATTATTGAGGGGATGTGGTACGGGCTGCCCGTAATCGCCTCGGGTATTGCGGCTATACCTGAATTGGTCCGTGACGGTGTAAATGGCCTTCTTACACCTCCGGAAAATGCTGAAAAACTTGCGAGCGCGATGAAAAACCTTATCAGAAACAGAGAATTAAGGCTGCAGATGGGAGAAAAAAGCCGTATGTTCGCCGAAAGAATGAACGACTGGAACGATACCGGAAAGGAATTCATGGAGCTTGTTGTTAAAGCGGCAGCGGGGCAGAAAAAATGAGTGATCTTTGCGTTATGAAGTTCGGCGGCACATGCCTTGCGACCGAAGAGGACAGGCGCAAATCAGTTGAGCTATGTATAAAGGAGCTTGAATCGTATCACAGGGCTGTAGTCGTTGTTTCCGCGATGGGCAGAAATGGTGATCCCTATTCTACGGATGCTTTACTGGAACTTGTGTCATCCCCGATTCCCCGTGAGAAATCCTGTCTGATGGCCTGCGGAGAGATAATATCCGCAGCTGTTTTTGCCGACATGCTCCGCCAGAAGGGAATCTCCGCGAAGGCGGTAACCGGCTGGAACGCCGGGCTGCGTACCGATGAGCAGCATTGCGGTGCCGATCTGGAATCGGTCGAAAAGGAATACCTCCAGACATCCCTCGAAGGGAACGATTGCGTCGTTGTGGCAGGATTCCAGGGAATGAGCAGGAAAGGAACGATATCCATCCTCAGAAGAGGGGGCAGCGATATTACAGCAACAGCAATAGCCGCAGCCCTGAATGCAGACGAGTTGATGCTCTTCAAAATGATCGATTCGGTTTTCACCGCTGACCCCGAAAAGGTTCCGGAAGCCTTTGAAGTAGACAGAATAAGCTCCGAAGACCTCAGGCAGCTGGCCTGGCAGGGGGCGAAAGTTGTGCATCCCCGAGCCTCTGAGATCGCAGGCGATGCGGGTATCAGAATCACGGTCAAGTCGCATCGTACCGGCGAACCGGCTACCGAAATAGAACCCTTTGTAATCAAAAGCGGAATGTACATAACCGGTGTTGCTTCAGGCTCTGATGCGGTGCAATTCAGAATCAGGACAGACAGTTGCGCTTCGATGCATGAATTCTATTCAGATGTATTTGGTCTTGTCGCGGATGCAGGTGTGTCAATGGATATGTTCAGCGTTTTTGACGCGGCAGCCATGTTCACCGTTCCTCTTGAGGATAAAGAGAAGGTTATTGAAGTCCTCAATCGCAACAATATTGACCATGAGACGAAATCGCCCTGCGCAAAGGTATCCATAGTAGGAGCTGGTATGCACGGGATTAAAGGTGTTATGGCGAAATTCTCCTCCGCTCTTGATAAAGCAGGTATCGATATGCTCCAGTCGGTTGACTCCCATGCCACCATTTCAGCCCTGGTTCTTTTGCGGCACAGGGATGAAGCTCTCAGAGCTCTTCACAGGGAGTTCCTTGAACAATGACATTCTTATCTGTAATCATATTAGCTGTTATACAGGGGCTTACGGAATTCCTGCCGGTTTCCAGTTCAGGGCATCTTGCTCTTGCCGGGATGATACTTAAAGTACCGGAGGGTGATATTACGTTTGAAATCGTGGTTCATCTGGGTACGCTCATGGCGGTTCTCGCGGTTTACAGAAAAGACCTGGGGGAACTTGTAATTGGTATTTTCAGAAGGAAGAGAGAATCACTTGTTCTCGCGGGATTGCTTATAGCAGGTTCTATTCCCGCCGGCCTGGCCGGATTCCTGCTGGCGGATTCCATTGAAAAAAGCTTTGACAATCCAGTAATCGTTTCGCTAATGCTGCTGGTAACCGGCTGCATTCTCTTCAGCACAAGGTTCGCGAAGAGGGGAACCAGGGATAACCCCAACCTCATCGGAAGCTTCATTGTGGGTCTTTCTCAGGCAATGGCTCTTCTGCCTGGAATATCCCGTTCTGGATTTACCATTTCGACCGGTCTTTTTGCCGGGATAAGGAGGGAAAAGGCTGCCCGGTTCTCCTTCCTCCTTTCGATACCTGCAATTGCCGGGGCAGCGGTTCTTAAGCTGGGAGATGCAGTATCCAGCGGTATTGATGTTCTCTTGCTTATCACCGGGTTTGCTATTTCCGCGCTTACCGGGTACTTTGCCCTCATGATTCTACTGAGATTCCTGAAAGCTGGAAAATTCTCAGTTTTTGCCTGGTACTGCTGGTTGCTGGGGCTTACCGGTTTGACTGTTGCCTTGATCGGAAGCTGAAGTGCAGTTTATCCTGCTCTGCGTACTTGCCTCAGTTAACCTGTCCGGCTGGCAGGACAGCTATGCGTCTGGGAACTGGGAAAATGCTTACACTCAGGCTGAAGACGCTGTTGAAAATGATTCCACAAGTTCAGATGCATGGGCGGCTCTCGCATTTTCCGCTACAGCTCTGGGATACGATAATGAGGCAACTGTATTTGCGCGAAGGGCGATTGAACTTGATTCGCTTTCAGCGATGTCATGGGGAGCCCTTGGAAGAACGTGCGCCGATAGCATAGAGGAATCGCTGAACAGTTTTCAGACAGCACTAGAATACGATTCAACATTCATTCTCGGACTTGTCGGGGAAGCCCACTGTCTTATGGTCCAGGAAAACTATTCTGAAGCACTTGATAAACTTACTCGAGCTATGTACATAGATCCTTCCTGGATTTCCGTCTGGCTTAAAACCGCGGAAATCTATCGGTATCAGCGGGAATTCGGCAAAGCTCTGGAGTGTGTGAATACCGCTCTTGAGGAATGGCCTGCGAATATGCAGCTGATGTTTGAAGCGGGATGGATTCTGGAGCTTGCAGGCAAGAATTGTGCGGCAGAAATGATTTACAGAAAAATTGCAGGTACATATCCAGATGATACGGATTGCCTTATCGACCTTGGCCTTCTGCTTGAAAGCCAGGATAAATACGGTGAAGCGATCAAGGCTTACAGAGAACTGTTCAGACGGGACCCTGAGGATTACTGGTGCCTTGGCGAGATAGGCGTATGCCTTGAAAACAGCGGCAATTCGGATGCTGCCCGTAGAAGTTATCTGGAGGGAATCGAGGTTAATCCCGATTACGCCTTTGCCCAGTACAGGCTGGGTATCATAGCTGAAGAGAACGGGGATATTGATGATGCTGTTGAATGGTATATCGAGTGTGCGGAATCCGACAGCAGCTTTGTGGACGCGTGGATAGCTCAGGGTCTTTTGTACGAAGACAACGGTACTTACACTGCGGCCGAAACCGCTTACCGCAGGGCTCTGGAAATCGATCCTGTTAATACATGGACATGGGGAGAACTGGGTCTTGTGCTGCAGCAGCTGGGGAAACCCGAAGAAGCGGGAGAGGCATTCGAGAACGGAATAGCGATTGACAATGAATATGTATGGGCGTGGGAACAGAGAGGGCTTCTCTTCGAAAGCGAAGGAGATATGGAAGCTGCCGCCGACTGGTACAGGAGAGCTGTTGTCGAAACCACCGATCCGGGAACATGGCTCCTTGGAGAACTGGGATTTGTTCTTGAGCAGCTTGGGTCTCCAGATAGCGCCGCCGTTTACTATTCTGAAGCCATATCTGTTGATTCTACCTACATTTTTGGTTACCAGCGGCTGGCGCCCATTCTCTCGAGGGGAGGAAACTCAGGGGAAGCTCTGGACATGTGGGACAGTTACATTGAAGCCGGAGGATTCGAAAGTACCGCTTTATGTGAGAGAGCACTCATTTACGAGAGTACCGGCAGAGATGATGAAGCTGACAGTCTATTCAGACTTATAGCGGATGAGTATCCTTACGCCTGGGTAGACCTGGCCTGGACATATTCGGTTGTTAATCCCGCAGTATCCCTTCATCTTGCCCGGAAAGCGGAAGAGGAAAGCGGAGCAGATGATTCTGAATTCTGGCTGCAGATGGCAGCTCTTTACGCTGAACTTGATAAGGAGGATGAAGCCGCAGAAAGTTACCTGACAGCCTCTGTTGTGGCCCCGGACAGTATTGATGTGTGGCTGGACTGGGGATATTACCTTTTTGATAGAGACGATGAGGAGGAAGCGGCCGATAAGTACAGACAGGCCATTGAAATTGATAGCCTGTCTTTCAGTGCGTGGAGTGCTCTGGGAGAAGCCCTTCTGTTCTCCGATCGGTACGATCAGGCTCTTGCCGCTCTTGAAAAATCTATTGAGCTGGACCCCGGTTCTCCATGGGTATATGCCTACATAGGACTAACATACGAGCAGATGGGTGACTCGGACAGGGCTATGGATTACTATTTTCAGTCTCTGAGTATTCAGCCCGGTTACGATTATGCGGAAACAAGAATAAGAGGTATAACCGACACCGGATTCGATCCTGAATGGAATAGGAGACAGGTCAGACGCTTCAACGCTACCGTGTACATTGACACCAGAGTTGATAACGGAAACGTAAGGGAAAGGAATTACTCGGGAGGACTGGAAGTTTCCTTCGAGTACGACGCAAGAGGAAGCGAAATATCCCTTGAAACCGATTACAGATTCATTGAAACTTCGAAGGATTACAAGAACGATTACACCTGGACTTCGGTTTCTCTTAGCTTTGAGCGTGTTCTGTCGGACTATTTCACAGTAAGTACAAGCAGTTCATGGGACAGGCAGCCGGGAACCGTAAGGCCTTGGCAAATCAGTTCATACTTATCCTTTGCATATACAAAATGGCTGAACGGCTGGCTCTGGGTATCCCCTTCCGCTGGTATCGGACAGGTAAACACACACTGGGCTTCCGGTCTTGAGAACGAAAGGACCGATAGAACCACTCTATACGGTTCCGTATCAGTATGGCTTACGAAGGAAGATTCTCTCTGGCCGTCACTATGGCTCTGGGGAAACTTCTACATTCCTCCCGAACAGTCCGAAAATACTCTTATGAACGCTTTTGCTGAACTCAGTTCTGAACTCTGGGATCCTTTTTCACTTACACTTGGATACAGCGTAGGGTACGAAAGAACTCCCGCTTACGATTACTGGGATAAATACGATACAGAATTCTATTCCAGGCTGAATCTGAGGCTTTTCTGATGTATGCAGTAATGCTGCTGACACTGTTTGCCTTTATTCCCGAGAACCTTCAGTCCTGGTATTCCAGCTGCTCGGAAGGTGACTGGGCAACTGCGGTGGAGAGGGCGGAGGAAATTTTCGCCTCTGATTCAACTGATACCGAAGCCCTGGCAGCCATTGTAATAGCATCGGTTCTGGAGAACGATCTCAATACCGGCACTGATTATATAATGGAGGAATCCTCTGTGTCTGATTCCCTGTCATCCCTTTCCAGAACAGCACTGGGGGCTCTTCTGATATCGGGTACCGATACACTTCTGGAGAATGCTGAAAACCAGCTGTCGAAATCCATCTGGCTTGAACCGGAGAATGTAATGGCCTGGTACTTCATGGGTATTCTGAAGATGGAAGATGACTCTGCAGCCGCTGCACTGAACTGCTTCAGCGAGGTTGTATCCCTGGACCCGGAATTTCTACCGGCACAGCTTGAGATATCGAGGCTTTTCCTTGAACTGAAAGAGTACCGGAGGGCCATCGTTACTTCGCGGAACCTTCTTGAGTCTGCAACAGCTGACAGTGTGGAAGCTCAGGAAATACTTGGTGCCGCTTATTTCGGAAATCATGAAATCAACGAAGCGAAGGAAGTATTTCTTATCCTCCTTGAAATTGACCCCATGTCTATCCCTGCGCTTGTGTACCTTGGTGATATCGCTGAACAGGAGGTCAGGACTGAGGAGGCTGTAAACTACTATCTCAGTGCACTTGAACTGGATACTAACAACGAAGAGGCAAGAAGCCGGTTGAGAGTAATCGCAGGGGATTCCTACAATCCGGAGTCCAATGCGGAGTCCCTGGAAGGTTTCAGCGTGTTTACCGCGGCGGACTTTTCCATCGAAAGGGGAAACCGCGCTTTACTTGAGTGGGGCGGCAGTGCCAGTATTTCCTACCGATTCGACAGCAGGGGAACTTCGGTTAACGCTTTCTTCGGCGGAAGATCTGTCACATGGGAGGAAACCTGCGGTTTAAAGAAAGACACACTCAATACTAACAGGGGGTGGGCCAGTATTGGGATTGATTACTGGTTCAGTGACAGTTATTACGTTGAAGCCGCTTCGAACTGGGACAGACAGATGTATACCGAACGTCCATGGCAGATAAGTTCGTACGCCGCGGTTGGATGGCAAAAATGGATGCTGTCCTGGTTCTGGTTCTCGCCGAAGATAGGGCTTGGATCAGTTAACTCGAGGTGGACCTCAGGAGCGGGGGAAGCGTATACAAATGATCTTTCGGTTTACGCCGCCGCCGGTTTGCGGTACAGAAAACCGCATACGTTCATCAGAGAGGCTGAGATATCGGGGAACGTATACTTCCCGCCGGATAATCCTTCGAATTTTATCTCCGAGGGAAGCGTATCACTTGCCTTCAGAACATGGAGCCCATTGTATGTCAGTATCGGTTACATTGTGGACTACACCAGAACACCGGAAATCTCCACCTGGAAAAAGTTCAACACAAGCTTCACAACCTCGATCAACTTCGACCTTCTCTAGCCCGCAGATCGTCTGACCAATTCCAGGGACAAACGAAGCAGTGGAATATTTCTATTGCCAGCTGACAAGACCATCTTCAACATATCCATGAAGGCCGCAGGGACAGTCTATCCTGTAACTTTCATGCTTGAGAGTAACTATGTAATTTTCTCCGCATGTCGGGTAGATCAACTCTGGCGCGTTTTCCATGACATCAGAAACCGCAATTTCTTCCAATGTGCCGTATCTGTTTTCCATTCCATAGAACATGCTCTCACCGGAGGCCAGGCTACGCATATTACACCGGCAGGTAACCTCTTCCATCTGATGATCCTGCCCAGCGGAGGAGTACTTCGGCACAGTCATAGCGAATATCAGCGCTTCTGCTCCAACCCCGCCGAGGAATTTTCCGCTCCTTAATGTTCCATGGAACACGCCGTTATCGTAAGCAATGGAAATCTCGACAGGCTGGCGGAAGATTTCGTCTAAAGCATCCATAATTTCGGATGGTACGTCGAGCTTCCTCAATAGAATCTCCGGGTCCATAGAAGCCCCCAGAAATCCCTCTACGGCTATGCCAGCAACGTTTCCCATAAGTACATCTTCCATGGGAATGCCACCCGTAATGCTTCCCGGGCTTGTGTTTACGGCTATGTACAACGCGTTATTACAAATGAACAAGGAATACTCATTGTGACGATCTTCAAAGGAGTACAGTTCTGTCTGATCAATAAGGTCACTCTTGAAATCGGCCAACGTGGCAATAGACCTCAGTATGTCCTTCATGCCTTCAACGTCTGCAAGAGATATCGCTATTACTCCTTCAAGATTCTTCAGGCAGCCATGATCATCGAATTCAATGTCGGCAAGGGCAAAGAAGATATCTCCTCCCAGAATCCCCATCAGATCCGTAAGTGAAGGCAGCCCTAAAGCAACCAATCCCTGATTAAAATTCTGGTACTCCCAATTATCCTCAAGATCGAATCTGCGTTCGATACTCCGCCAGCTGTCAGCAAGGTGATCATGATCAAAACCGAATCGAGCGGCTCCGATAGTATTCTCTGGTACAAGGATGTTCTCATACGCAATACCATTGGAAAAGCACTCGAATATGACAGGTATGCTCAACTCATCGCGCAGCATAACTGCAATTTCGGTGACCGATTGATTCCCGTCATTCCCGATTTCCAGAAGATATGATAATGAAACCTCCTGCTCTATCCGCATATAAATACTGAAGCCCGGCTCACGAACGTTAACAGCTCCGGCAAGTTGTTCATAATCGTTCAATTCGGAAATCGAACGATTATCGAGGCTCCGTTCAAAGCTATCCATTGCATCCTCTTCACCCGTGAGAGCTACCGTGTAGGAGCCATGGTCAATGAGCTTATGATCGTCGGCGTCAAGCTCATCGAGTAAACGTTCAATTGCCTGAATATTATCAGTTGGAAGATAAAAGGCTGTAAGCCTCTCATCCCCGGGTAAATTGGTTACTACACCGATATCACTTGAATAATCCAGGCCCAGCTCATCTTCCCAGGCATCCCAGTTAAGCGGGTTAAAGCGCAGACCGGACGAACTTATGTCATCCATCGTCTCATCTGGAAGAATATCCTCAACCGCAGCAAGAGTTTCCTTGAGATTCGCGTTCTTCGGATTGTATGTTATATAGATATCGTAACCATCAGGCATCTCCGACATCAAACTGCTCTGCTCTGCGCAGGCCATTATCGGGATGATAACAGCAAGTAAAACAAAAGCTGCTGTACTTCTTCTCATAATCGAAACCTCCGTATTCTGCGAAATATCTTAACTGTACTGCATACTCGGAAATTATATACTTTTTCTTTGTGGTGTAACAACTTCGCAAGCTTTCAACAACATCAATCCATCTTAATGCGGAGGGATAGTCAACAGAGGTTCTTTCCGTAACAGGAAGAAAGAATGTAAATCCTGGCTTCAAGGTTAGTAAGACCCAATTCCGTAAGAGTGTCGATTGCATTCTTGTGTTCCTTCAAAAGTCCTACAGATTTTCCAGGCATAGGAAAGAGCAAATATTTATTTTTTCCGAAACGACAATATTGAAACAATCCTGCTTCGACAAAGAGCTTGATGAATTCCGGGAACTTTGTTACTTCGGGGCTGGGCGGGGCGGGATATGGAATCCCGCCCGGATAAAGACTAATTCAGAACCAGTACCTTGAACGCTGATTCTCTGTTTCCGGAGGCAGCTCGCACCAGATATGTACCTGCGGGCACCGGTCCGAAAGAGATGGATTTTCCGGTTTCATAGACATGTCGGGAATCAATTAATCTGCCTGATAGATCCATTAGTGTGATCAGAACCTGGCCGCAACCTTCTGCTGTCACAAGCTGCACACTCCCTGAGCAGGAAGGATTATGAGTTAAAAGCACAAGGTTTTCTGAATCACCGGAATTCTCCGTCAGGCCGGTCGGGTCCCAGTACAGGCTTATATCATACAGGATTGGTGAGTACAGGGCTCCGGTGGCGCTTATCTTTATCTTGTACTGAGCATATCGGAACAACTCTCCACTGAGGTTTGCGCAGTCGGTGTACGGTCCTATCCAGTCACCCATGTTTTCGTAATCATTGGAACTTCTCCAGTAGAACTGCATGAGTGTACCGGACGGCACCTCATTCTGGAACTGAAAACTGGCCCAATGGGGGGTTTCTTCAGTGTCAAGAATTGCACTGATAAGAGTACCCTGACAGTTGAAACCACACAGGTCAAACACGCTCACACCGTGGGAAGTGCCGGGACTGGTAAGCACATCCGCTCCTGCTGCAAGCTGTAATCTGCCGTTGTTAGTGAAGTCTCCACAGGCAAGCGGCCAGGCACCGTTGAATGAATATTCAACAATTCTATTTTGCCAGTTCTCACCTGAACCATCGATATTCTCATACCACATCACCCTGTCCAGTAACCAGCTGGTACCGGCAACATCCAGATCTCCATCACCGTCAAAATCAGCAGGTATCGCTGTAAGAGTGCCAGTAAGATTGGGAGCTATAGTATGAGCCTCCCAGGCAATAGGAGTCGATCCGTCGTTCTCCCACCATATTATTTTCGCCGCTCCGTAGACTGCTCCCAGCACATCCATCAGCCCATCTTCATTCATGTCCACGGCGGTTACATGGTGAGCATATGTCATGCCATCAGCCACCAGATGTTTTTCCCACGGATCTGTCCTGTTACCGGGATTCTCCCACCATGCGAATTCATCAAGGCCCAGGGCAGCACCCACCGCATCAAGATCACCATCTCCATCAAAATCACCGGGTGATACTGATTGAGTTCCTGTAAAGGTTGAATCGATCACAACTTTCTCCCAGGTATCATTTCCCAGGTTATACCACACTGCGATCTGATCACACTGATTAGCCGCGCCCATGATATCCATCATTCCGTCATCATCAACGTAACATCCGATTACACAGTGTACTCCGGGAAACAGCGGATCAATCACCAGAGGTTCACCGGCAGGGCCTGAACCATCGGTGTTCTTCCACAGCACAACCATGTCCGGCCCGTCCATCCCGCCAAGTACATCAGGATGACCGTCCCCGTCAACATCGCTGATACTGCAGCCCAGAGCACCGTCAAAGGAACCGGCCAGTGGAACGGATAACCAGCTGCTTCCATTCAAGTTTTTGAACCATGTTACATGATCAGTAACCAGAGATGCTCCGACCAGATCAACGAATCCGTCTCCGTCCAGATCTCCTGCATCCATTCCCGACAGAGGCATTGCACCATTCACTACACTCTCAATGGGAGAGGAGAACGGAGTTGAAGTCAGGCATATTATACCCGGTACGGCAGTACTGGATATCCCCTGGGATTCAGAAAATACATTTCCCCATTCTGTCACCACCGATTCAAGACTGACACCACCGGACCAGTCTGTCTGAACAGCCTCTCCGGCTGATATGACAGCACAGCAGGCAAACATGAACATTATTGATTTCATAACAGCTCCTTTCTTTTTTGGATTCAATACATTAGTATAAACATATACTAATGACTTTGATTTGGCAAATTCGTATGCTTCTGGTTCGATTGGGGGCAGCTGTGAATTTCAGTGAGAATAGTATTAAAGCATTGACAGACTTTGGGTTGAATAACCTGGAGGCAAATGTATATCTTGCTCTTCTGAAGGAACCGGGCATAACAGGATACAGGGTGGGAAAGAACATAGGCAAAGCTGTATCCAATGTATATCAGGCTCTGGAGTCACTTACAATGAAGGGCATGGTCATACTCCACTGCGAGGGGAAAGACAGACGGTACTCGCCTGTACCTGTAAAGGAGATTATCTCCCGATTCAAATCTGATCTGGAGAAAAAAACAGCCAAACTGGAAAGAGAGCTGAAGGAACTTGAAGCTCCTGCGGTAGAAACCAGCATTTACAGAATCGACAACCAGGAACAGCTTTTCAATAAGATCGAAACTCTTTTAGAGCAAGCACAGTCAACTGTTCTTCTAACTGCAGATCATTGTTTCATTAAACACTTGCAGCCGCGTCTGGAGGAAGCAGCAGAGAGAGATATAAGAGTTCTTATTCTAGGATACGAAGACATTAAACTGGAGGGTTGCGAGTTCCTCAAACTGACACCAGGAAAGAACGGCCCATGGCCGGGTCACTGGATAGTAATGGATATGGACGGCATTCAGCACCTGATAGCATTTTTTGAAAAACCGGAGGTTCTTACACATGCCATCTGGTGCAATGATCAGTATGTCTCATACTGGATACACTACGGTATGCTTGCGGATTTCACACTGATGTCTTTCTTTGAAGAAACCCATGAAAAGGATGAGTTCACAGTAATCCGAAAAAGACTGTATGAACTCTACAGCAGATACAACCACTCTCATCCTGATATTAAAAGTCTCTATACCATCTTTGATAATTGCCGGTGATCGCACGGGATGAGAGTTTCCGCAGGATAAATTACGAGTGCAGTTGAGGAATCGGATGCGGAAAACTTTACGTCCGGTCATGATCCGTTTTATCTTTCCAGCAAATTCTGGTGTGATGTTTCCATCGATTCCGCCTCTTCCATTAGAGACTGTTCATCATATTCCAGATGGGGAAGACAGCTGTGGGCTGTGCTTCTGAAAAATGTCTGGGATATTGATGTATTGAAGTACCTTAAGTGCGGTGGTGAGATAAAGTCAATCTCTTTTATAAAATAACCTTCGATTATTTGGCGATTACTTCATTGACTGGGAAACTAATAGTACTTATTATTGATTTAAGATAGAAAAGGGGGAGCATTATCTAACGGATGAGCTGTTCCGGGGGATACGTTACCATGACAGCGCCATTCCTTACTTACAGTATCTTGGGCTTCAAATCAGGAAGGTGGCCAGCATGGCCGGCATAACAGTTGCATTGTTCTTAGTTTTTCTAGCGTCTGTCAGCGTAGGATTCGACTCAATCGATAGATCAGATGAAGAGGGTCTGATTCCAGGACATCCGGTAATCGCCGGGGAAGGGTTCAGCCCGCCCGATGGACATTGCGGCACTCAGGCAGTGGTCGAGTATATGACCCCTGGCAATTTGCCTGGCCTTGCAGACAGCGTAGCCTGGACCTTCCTCTTCTATGACGACGCCGAGTTCTCTGGTTACGATCCCCTCTTCGATTTCGCGAACGAGTGCAGATCTTCCGCCAACGTAAATGTAATCGTTCTGCAGGACGACATGGCATATCCTGCATTTATCTACTACGTTCGTCCTGACGGCAGTCTCTCACTGCTGGAGGAGCTGGGGGAAGTAAATATGGGAGATTGGGAGACCCTTCAGGACTTCCTCTCCTATGGAAAGACTAATTTCCCGGCTGACAGGTACTTCCTGACCATGTACGACCATGGCGCCGGCTGGTGGGGTGCCTGCGTCGACGAAACGTCAGATGACATGCTTTATATGAACGAGATCCAGATTGCCATCCAGGCTGTGAACGGAGTAGACATGCTTGCCTTCACCGCTCCGTGCCTGATGGGTGCCCTGGAATCGGCTTACGAGCTCAGGAGCTGTGTGGGTGTTTATATGGGCAGCGAGGATCTCAGCGGGTACATCTTCTGGAGGGGTATCATGGATGATATCGCAGCCATTCTGGACGACTCCGCCGCGCTTTCGAACACCGAGATAGGAAACATGGTAATCGATCTCATCGAGTCGAACCTTGAACCCCCTTACGGCCAATGGGCTACCATGTGCGCGGTGGAGCAGTCACAACTCCAGGCCATGATAGACGTTTTTGATGAGCTCTGCGTCTACATGACCACGAACATCGATGACATAGCACCTACGGTTCAGGATGCAAGGAACCAGGTCTGGGAGATGGGTATGGGAGGAACCTACAACATGGACGAGATCGACTTCTACGATTTCCTGGTAACCTATCTCGCTCTCGAGGACGATCCATTCGTCACGGCAAAGCTACAGGAGGTCATGGACCTTTACGAGTTTGTCATTATCAACGAGTGCCATGGATCGTCTGAACCGCGCACCAACGGTCTTTCCATCAACTTTCCGGAACTCGAGTATGGTTCGCAGATCGAGTCTTATGTGTCTATGGACCTGGATTTTGCGAGTAACACAGGCTGGGACGAGTTCCTCATTGCATTCTACGATTGGCAGGAGACCGGGATAGAGGGTGGATCAGACCCTGAAGCCCCGCTGACTATCAGACCTGCCGTCAATCCGATTTGCGGAGCAGTGAACCTTGTCTTCACGAGCCCCGTGACCGGGATCGTTACCATCAGTGCACGCGATATCTCCGGTAGAACCATTTACACTGGAATCGAATACGTGCAGGCCGGTGAGACATCAAGTTACCTGTGGGCGGGAACCGACGCATTCGGGGTTCCTCTCCCGTCGAGTATCTATATTGTAGGCATTACCGACTCGTCAGGTGATACCGCACAGACAAGGGTGGTAATGATCAGTCGTTGAGCAGGTCAGGGCTGCCGAGGAACGGACCTGGATCATCCAGAGTTGTGACAAGTATCTGTCAGTGGCCAATATCGCCAGCTGCTTTATTCCTTTCCTAGCGCTGGTTTACTCTTAATGGTCATAAATGGGGGTATGTTATGTACTTAGGCGTACTTATACCGCTTCTCTCTGTCCTCTTGGCATCTCAAGGTGTATCTATCAGTGAGAAGTCATCAACACAAACGGAGAGTAACAGAATCAGTAATAATCTGATATTCATGAATGAGAACGGTCATGAAATACAGATGGGAACTGACTATGCAATATGCAGTGATATTTGGGAACCCGGTTATATTGATGAATATTCGCTGAAGATATTCTTCTATGATCTTTCCAGTCAAGCATCATTCTGGAAACTGTTTTTTATAGTAGAAAACATTTTTGTTGATACCACCTATTCATTCCCTACCAATGAATCTCCTTTCAAAATGTTCCTTATAGATATCAGTAATTCAAATGAGCTCTCAAGTAACACAACTGCCTCGTCAGGAAACATCACCATTACTACATTTGACTGTGGTCCGCCGATCAGAGTTTCCTTTACAATCAATGCCACAATTGGAAGTGAGCTTGGAAACGGGTCCTCAGTACATGTCAGTGGGGATTTCAGTTGTACTATTCACTCAAATCCGGCTCCTTTTGGCTGCAGATTCTCTATGTAAGCATGCTTATTAAGGTCTGAAGGCATTGTAAACATGTGAATACTCCAGAGCCATTCTATTTAATTCCCGATTAGCTTCCACTCATCCAGC
This sequence comes from Candidatus Aegiribacteria sp., assembly GCA_021108005.1. Classification (NCBI taxonomy): domain Bacteria; kingdom Pseudomonadati; genus Candidatus Aegiribacteria; species Candidatus Aegiribacteria sp. The sequence continues at coordinate 47,233 of JAIORS010000218.1, read as the reverse complement.
CCGGCTACTCTGTCAACAACGGACTGCTCGAATGAGTATGCCTGATATCTTGGTTCCATATTGTAGATTGGAATCATTCGGGCGGGATCACCACCGGATACAGTAAAATACTCTTTGGGATTTACCTCTCTGTTGACTCTTTCGTACTCTTCGGGAATGTTTTTTGTTTCATCGGAATGCTGAGCGTCATTATGGCCAAAGAGCCAGAATGTGATTCCGCTCGAAGTAGTTAAAGCAGGTGAACCCATAACGATCTAATTTCTGATCAGCCACGGCGCCATAGTAAGCAGATAGCCGATTGACAGAGCCAGAACTACGTTCAGTCTTACTCTTAATCGATACTTCTTCTGTACAAGCAGTATTGCAGCAAGAAGTATTCCCCAGCTGATCGCAACCGGTCTGCAAAGGGCAGCAAGCCCCAGAAGAACACCTGTAAGAAAGAACTGAATATTGTTCCTGTGGGAAATAAGATACATGCTTGCAAGGGCGATCAGGCTCAACAAAAAAGAGAAAATCGTTTTCGGAAGCATCATACGGGAATACGATATCAGTTCGGTGTTAACGGCAATAAGTATTCCCGTGAGAAGAGCTAAAGATCTACCGCCTATCTTGTATCCGATCCAGGCCATGATCGACGCTACCAGCGCCCCAAAGAAAGACTGAAAAAGAAGGAAGGGAATATATCTCTCCCCGAAAACACGGAAAAACAGAGAGAGAATAAAGGGTATGAGCGGGTATCTGTAAGCAGTCGTGTGTCTGGTTCATTTGCAAAACCATGCCCCCCGGCAAGGTTTCTCGCAATGATAACATCGTGAGCTACATCCCAGTGCGCGGAAGGAGGGTGAGGAGCCAGAAGTACAGCGCCAATTCTTGGCAGAAAAGCCAGCAAAAACACAATAAGCAATATTTTATTAATGCTTACGGACATCAATCCAGCTTTCAGAGCTCTGTTTTCGTCTGCATAGTCCTCCAGTCACAGCGTTTAATATGAAGCGCTATATTTGGAAAGACCAGAGATGTGCTACCTTTGGTGAATGATACTGGAGAGTGCTCGCGCAGCTACACGGAGCGACTGGAGTGGCTGATAGATGAAAGACATGTTAATGGCACACTCCCATGTGCAAACGCACGTTTTAGCAAACTCGCGAATTTCCTTAGCGACCGGGGATTCCAGCATGGCCGGAATATCGTATTTCCAGTTCCTGACATTTCCAATGAGACGGTCCTCCATAATTTCGCAGGGATAAAGATCCCCCTTTGAGTTCAGTACAGCAAAACGATCTGCCGCAAAACACCTGAAACAGTTCTTACTGGTTTTCTCAGCTTTAATGACCGTTTCCACCACCATGTCTGTAAGCGCTTCAAGTATCCGAGCGGAAGGATGACGCTTTACTCTGAATGTTTCGATTATCCTGCGATTGATTTTTCTGTATTTCTCAAGGTCCGGCTTAAGCAGCTCAGGATCTTCAGGGTTCCCGCGGATATATAGCACCGCAATGGAATCGAAGAGTTTTGTAGAATGAATACGGGTAACAAGATCATCTATACTGTCCTGTGTATTCTTGCTGAAAACTATGTTTGCTTCCACAAAATAGTTGGAGTATCGGCTTTTCATTTCCTGGAGTGTTCCTGCTGTCTTCAGTACTTTCTGAAAACCACTTGGATGCCTGCGAATCCTGTCGTGCTCCTCTTCCCAGCCATCCAGTGAAATTCCCAGCCTGAAGAATGTATCAGGATTTTCGCTGAAAATTCTACCGAATACCTCTTCCGTGCTGTCGGGAAGAAATCCGTTGGTTGGAATTGTTATGTATCTGGCTCCGGTGTTCCGGCTGAAGAGAGATACAATTTCCGGCAGGTCGCTTCTCATTGTCGGCTCTCCTCCGCAAAGGTTCACAAGGAGCATGGGCGGAAGTTTCTCAGTAAGTTCCTCAATCTCATCCAGTGATAATTCAATGTTCTTCTGCCCCGCAGCATTCCGTACATTCCGCCAGTTGAAGCAATGCTCGCATGCCGCGTTGCACCTGCTGGTTATCTGGAATACCAGATAGTTAAAGTTCTTACGCCAGAACCTGCCTGCCATTCCCGTCAGGTTACTCATTGGCAGTATCCTTCCCTTTTAATAAACCGACTGCGAATCCAGTCATGGCAAACAAAGATGTCAGGTAAAGCAACAGAAAACAATATATGCTGAAAAACGGTGAGTCTTTTTGAAATGCCGCCTTAAGCAGCAATCTGTGATGCGTTACTTTAATAAGGAGTAATATCAGGAGGGAACATGAAATCCACCCGGCAGCGGAAGAAAAGAATAGAATACTCAAAGGTAAAGCTGCCAATAGAACTGTTATCAGCGCGGAAAACAGGTAACCGGAGTTTCTGTGTCTGCTCACCCAGGAATGTTCTTTGTACACTTTTATGCTTGTTGACCTGGCAAACATTTTTGATCGAATGAACATTTTTTTCAGAACAAGCCATGTGCCTGGATAGTAGTGATGAAATGTAAGTTCCTCATCGTAGAACACTTGATGATACTGCAGTATTTTCGCGGCAAGTTCATGATCCTCGATATCAGCACCTTTGAAAGATTCGTTAAAACCGCCGATGCTCTGGAAAAGTACCCTTTCTATTGCGCCAAGAGTGGAACTCCAGCAGTTGACCATTCCAGTTCTCACTCCACCGTAACGACACGCTTCTTCTTCCTCGTAAAGCCAGTACCTTCCGATTCCAGTGTTGCGCAGAGGAGGAAACGCGAGTTTTCCGAACATCACCTTAATTCCGTCCCGCGTAAACCTGCGGTTTATGAGTTCGAGTCCACCTGGATCAATGGTAATATCCGTATCAGTGAAGACAAGTACATCCCCGTTTGCCCGTTCCGCTGCAAGGTTCCTGCTGACCGCCGGCCCGAGATTACTGTCGTTGCGGATAATCTCGCATGGAAACCTCTCCGCAATACTTACCGATGAATCCGTGGAGCAGTCATCGACGAAGATAAGTTCGAAATCGTCAAATCCATTTGAATAGATGGAATCGAAATAATCGATAAGTACGTCTTCCTTGTTGTAATTCGCGGCTATTATGGAAAGCACTTATTCTACTCCTTCACGATTAACAGCTGCAATCAGATGATAATACAGAGGGCTTCAAACGCTGTCCAGACGTTTTGATGTCAGCAGGCAGCTCTCCTGGGGTGGATAACATAGCAAAGATTGATTACCTTCGGAAACATCTTCATCAGCGGAGGTTTCGAATGTGTGGAATCGAGGGGATAATCAACCTTGGTTCTCGTCTGACAGAAAAGGATATTGAGGATGGCGAACAATAGGAAAGTGGATTTTCCGCAATCTTATTAGCTACCCCCAAAACAGCTCATCCGTTTGCAGATGTCACCATTTCCCTGCCTGAAACTGACCATACGATATGAAATACCCGCAGTCAAACATCGTTGTCAGTAAATATACGCTGGATACTCGGTATCAGAATGTACGTTCCCCCTGAAGCCGGATCACTGACAACTTACCCAACCTATATTTCAGGAACATCGTCTTGCCATGGAACGTAATCCACGTTGGGATCACACACCATTTCCAGAGGCTCTGGAGAAGATTACTTCTTTTACTCCTGCGATTTGAAGCATGGTTCAAACGATTACAGAAATGCCGCACAGGGCTTTTTTTACATGTCCTCCATAACAGGTTCATCTTCAATAAATTCGGAGGGCAATCCAGTTTCAGTAAAATAGTCAACCATCGATATACAAGCAAATTTTTCAGTAGAATAATGGGTGCCACCCAGTATATTTATTCCTTGTTTTTCAGCATATTCATGTGCCTTGCTGGAATGTTTATTTATAACAGCAATACCTGTTACAAAAGTATTGACTCCAGCTTTGAAAACTTCCTGTAGTATATCAATATCATTCCCGCCACCTGCTATAACAGCGACAGTTGCGTCTTTGATTTCATCATCTCCATACTTATACAGACTGACTTCATGGTTGACTGTTTCCTGAAATTTGTTTTTCAGGTCTTGAACTGTTGCACAGTCGGTTTTTCCAAATACTCCTGCCATTGCACCAAAATATGCTGCAAAGGCTTTTTCAGGTTTTATACCTAATGCTTTTGCTAAAGTTACACTTGTTGAGTATTCACCAAAATTATCCAGAGGTACATGAAGATTGTAAATTGAGATTTTTCTATTTTCGAATTGCTGTAACAATTCTCTGTCAATCTGCTGAAACACATCCGGTGCTTTTCTGATATCCCAAATCGATGGATGATGAACAAAAAGCATCGCATCTTCAGTTCCATCATCTAGAATTCTTTGCATAATGTTTCCTGATGGGAAAACAGCTGTATAAACTTTACTTATTTCTGTGGTAAAATCACAAACTAAACCCATTGATCTCTTCTTAAAGTTATCACTAAGAAAATCAGCGACAGAATCCATGTACTGTGCCCATTCGTCACTCATTTCCGGAGTAATGAAATCCTTTTCAAGTTGATCGTATAATCGGGCTGCTTTCAAGTAAACCTCTTATCTTCATTCTCTTTTACACACATAGCCAGGAGGTAGGGCATCATGCAGGCATTAACCAGTGCACCTAATCAAGATCAGTGTATCCCCACCTGGAGTCGAGTTCAAATCCAACTGACTCAGCCAGAAAGACAGATTCTCGGTTGCTTTCATCGGTGAAGTAGGTGGGTATAATTCCATCTTTGAGAAGATCCAGAGCTGCATACTCCACCACTGCATGCCCAAAACCTTGACCCCGAGCCGAGGATATCGTAAACACCTGCTGGATCGCAGCCAATTCGGAATCTCTAACACATGACTCTGCAAGAGCAACCAGCGTGTTACTCCTGACCACTCCGTAGTACGGGAATCCCTCAGGAATGCTTTCGATGGTGCCGAGAAGACGGGTCATTTCGTCGGGAATGGTAAGGTTCGCGAACCTCTCGCGCGATAGATACTCGACCCCCGAGACGCCGATTCTTTTTCCAGCTCTTGATTGCAGCATCACATAGAAATGATCTACAGAAACGTCACTACCTCTTGCTACATAATCCAGAAAACGAAGCGGGAAGCTCAGAGGACCAACTCTCATTTGGCGTAACTGTTCAAGAAGACAGGCAAACGCCTCAGTAGAGTCACTGAATACCCAGCAGCTCGCCGCCTGAGGAAGTCCTATACTGGGACCGAGAATCGCAACTGCAACAATCTGGGATCCCGATAATACACAGAGTGACTTTGCGTGGGGTCGATGTGCAACGACCCACCTTGAAAACACGCCGACAACACCCACCGCTGACAGATACTGATTGAAGCGTAAGTTCTCCATCTCAACAATACGAATCACGTTATCCTCCAGGATATGATTATGTTCGTGCGCGATCACCATAGTGTATCAAATCAGGCATGGTTATTCGTTGACCGGTTGAACCAATTGTTCGATTAACTCATCTTCCTTACATTCGATATGTATTCGTAAGGCATTCCAAATAGGACGAATTGTATTCTTCGCCTCTTCCGTAAACACACCATGGTTTACATACGCGGGGGATGTGACAACAATATATTCTTCAGTTTCACCAAAGTAGATTGGGATGTCCCACGAATAAAGCGACTGCTCTCCAATAACTTTCATAACATCAGGCTTTGAGTTGATATCATAGAAATACAATTGAATGGTAGGATTCAATCCTATTCTTCTATCAGCATCGAACAAAACATCGGGGTTAATGAAATCAACCCTGAACAGTGGTTCGTCAAGGCCTTGGGGGTGCCCCTTATGACCATCCTGATCAACTATTGTGCATTCCCAGCCGTCAGGTAGAGAATCTTGCATTCGATTTGCTAAAGATATTGTATCGTTTGTGCTGCCCATGGCAATGCACACATTTATAAGCAAAACAAGATGCATGATTCTTTTAATGATCTCTCCTGTCGAACGAGAATTTCAGCGGCTGAAGACAACGACGAAGGTGGCGAATTCATTCAGCTGGAGTGCAATAGTAGAAAAAATCTCATATCAGAATAATAATAAATAGTAGGAAAGTGGATTTTCCGCAATCTTATTAGCTACCCCCAAAACAGCTCATCCGTTTGCAGATGTCACCATTTCCCTGCCTGAAACTGACCATACGATATGAAATACCCGCAGTTAAACATCGTTGTCAGTAAATATACGCTGGATACTCGGTATCAGAATGTACGTTTCCCGTGAAGTCGGAGCTGTGAATTGTTACCCAACCTCTATTTCAGAAACATCGAAGTGCCTGGCAAGGGAAATACCCGGGAATAGCGATCATTCACAGGAATACTGCAGAAAACGTCATATTCATGATCAGGAGAGCTCTGGCCGGTTCATGATAAACATACAGATGTTTTGGCAGTATCTTTCAGTTTCAAGCAGATAACAGTTATTTTCTCATGCATGCATTAACCGCAAAGCCAGAGTTCTGCTGATCATGAAGAATAGACTAAGTGCTTCGATAATATTTCTTTTAGCTTCAGGAATATATTTTCCCTGTAAAACAACATCTAGGATAGGACAAACTGCAACTCTGATTCAATTACATAGAATGATATGACCGGTAATTTCACAAATCAACAACATTCCAGCTTGTATTACCTCTTCTAATTTATACAAACTAAATCCGATTCGAGTCTATCCGAAACTTGCGGTATTGTTCCGGTCATCTGATCAGGCACATTTTTCTGGCTGTGAAAACACCGTTCGTTCTGAACAGGCAAAAATAAATTCCGCTGGTGACTTCCATACCGGAATTATCCATTCCGTCCCAGGTTGCGTTATGAACTCCTGCTTCCCTGTTCTGTGTTTCCAGCTCTCTGATCAGTCTTCCGTTGACATCATAAACAGAAATATTCACAATGCAGCTCTGAGCCAGATTGTACTCTACTGTAGTGAAGTTGTCGAATGGGTTAGGTTCATTCCCGAAAAATGTGATTATTTCCTGAGAACCGGTTTCTTCTATGCCGGTTATGTCGGGTTCGGTTTTAACAAGGTAGAAGTCGAACTCTCCCGAACCGTATGACTTCGTATATCCTCCGATGATGAAGCCACCGTCGATAGTTCGCTGCACGGATTCGCCATAATCATAATCCGAACCACCGAAGGTATCAGTCCAGATAACACCTCCATCAGCGTCGGTCCTAACCAGATATACATCATAAAGAACTGCACCGAAGTTCTTCGTTGATCCGGCAATTATGAATCCACCATCGGCCAGTTGCTCAACCGATCGACCGATATCCATGTCGGAACCGCCGTAGGTTTCCTCCCATTCCATGTTTCCCAGAGAATCTGTTTTTAGAAGATACATGTCATACAACCCGGCACCATAAGATTTCGTGTAGCCGGCAACAACAAATCCGCCATCATAAGTTTGTCTTACACATCTGCCGTAATGAGGGAGATCATCATCGGACCCTCCGTAGGTTCCTGTCCAGAGTGTATCGCCGTTTTCATCTGTTCGAACAAGGTACACGTCCGCTCCGCCCGCGCCAAATGAGTGTGTATATCCGGCAAGGATATAACCACCATCATCGGTCTGTTCCACTGTATGTCCTCTGTCGTTACCGGTTCCACCGAAGGCATTTTGCCAGTTCATAACACCAAGTGAGTCAGTCTTAACCAGGTACATATCATAACTACCGGCACCATATGTATTGGTCGATCCGCAAATTATATATCCGTTATCCGATGTCTGCTGTGCAGAATAGCCGTATTCAACATATCCACCACCGTACGTTCCCTGCCAGTCCAGATTTCCGGAGCTATCGGTTTTAACAAGGTACATCTGACTTAAATCACCGAAAGAATGTGTTAATCCTGCGATTATAAATCCATCATCATTTGTCTGTTCAATACGGAAGCTCTGTTCATAGGATGACCCGCCAAACGTTCTTGTCCATAATGTGTCACCGTATTCGTCGGTTCTCACCATGTAAACATCACCATCAGGATCTCCAAACGATTTTGTATACCCACACATTACATAACCACCATCCGAAGTCTGTGAGACAGATTGCCCTTCTTCACGCTGGCTGCCGCCATACCAGCGCTCGAAAGTAATCTGCGCAAACACCTGGAATGGAAGTAATAACAGGCAAATCGTAATCACAAGCATCCCGGAATCCGGTTTTTTCATACATTCACTCCCTTTTCAGATTGTTTTAGTTTAATGCTGATAATGTAGCGGTTTCACTGCTGAATTCCAAATATCTATTAAGGAAACTGGATTTCACACCGTTGCATGTTCCATTACCTGTAGCTATTTACAGAAATCTGAACGTCTTCTGTGGTTAAAATGTGTTTTTCAGCTCTGCAACCGAAAGAGGCCACTGTATGCCCTGAAGGTAGCGTCCACAAGGGACTCTCCTGCCTGCAGGAAAGTATCCATCCTGAAGCTGCCGGTCACAATCAGAGCACACTTCTTCAGGCAGGAACTGGAAGTTTATTAGAACGAAGATGCTGTTTCGGGAAAATTCCCGGATCGGCTTGAAATTAAGATACCTGTTGTTCGGGGAATACCGCAAGGTTGTTGCGTATCAGTCCATTAGAATAACGAAGGATCCTGTGTTGATAATTCCATCAGATTCAATCCTCAGGGTGTAGCTGCCCGATGGCAGATCAGCCACATTGAGCATATTCTGGTTTTCCTGTAACTGCATACGGAGTACGCAACGGCCACTGAGATCGTATACACTTGCTGTAGAACCAGCTTCAGTTGCACATTCGAAACCGATCAGGGAAACAGCGGGATTGGGGATGATTCTCATCCCGGTGATAGTGTTTTCCGGTTCCTCCTCAATGCCGACTCCCGGAAGATCCGCATGAAGAATGTGGTTTAAGGGATCCAGGATAACCCCGGTGGGTTGGAAAGGTAGCGTGAAGGTCTCGGAATCGTTCTGCAGTTCGTTCCACATTGTCACCAGTGTGTCAGTGTCGCTGCCGGAAATCAGGAAATCCACCGGCATTACGAATACTGGTCCAACCACCTGTTCCTGGTCGAGATAAATTGTAATATCCCAGTTGGAACCTGTCTGGAATGTGTTCCAGGAGTAGTTGTAGTCGGGGTATGCCCAGTCGTAGACCCAGGTATCGAAGAACCAGTTCAAGTCGGACCCGTATACTGTTTCAAAACTGGCTATGAGATCCTCTGTAGTTGTAGAGCCGTAAGCATTGTCTGAGAGGTAGAGTTTAAGGGCATCGAAGAAAATCGTATCGCCTATGACAAATCTGAGCATATGTAATACGCTGGCACCCTTATTATAGGTTGTAAAGCACCAGTAGTCGTCAGCCGGTACAATTGGAAAAAGTTCTCCGCTGTTCAGGTAACTGTTCATAGTGCTCAGTATCATCTCGTCATAGGCTTCGGAACCAACGCTGTAACCTTCCCAAAGACATTGGCAGTAGGTTGCGAAGCCCTCGGCCAGCCATATCTCAGGCCAGTCTTCCTCGGTGACCATGTTTCCCCACCACATGTGTGATATTTCGTGGGCGACAATTGTTTCGGGGGCAAGTGTGTACGGAATGGTATTGTGTTCGCAATAGATGTTGGACGCACGGACAAATGGGAAGCCCAGTTTTGTACTCCAGGGGTAGGGGCAAAACAGATCTTCAAAGCAGTCGATCATCTGATCGACATTGCCGAATATTTGCTCTATACAATACAAATAGTCGGGAAATGTGTAATACTCAATCCAGGGATAGGTTGTATCCTTGACAACGATATAGTCGGATATGGCAAAAGCCCAGATATATGTTGACATGTCCTCGGGATTGCTCCAGTTGAATGTTGCTTTCCCCCCTGAATAGTCGATACCTGTGAGTTCACCACATGATACTGCGTAGAGGGAGTCGTTTACAGTTGCGTGGAATTCAAAGGAAGCCTTGTCGTAGATATCGTCCCAGCAGGGGTAGATGTACCTTCCTGATTTGGGTCCCATCCCAATAGAGAAGAACGTAACATGGGGCGGCAGTTCCGAGTTTGCGTAAAAGCCTGCGAAAAAATAATTTGTAGGGAAACCTCCATAGGCAACGAAAACGGTTAAGGTATCTCCTGATTCGAGCGGGCTGCTCAGATCTATCACCACCGAATCACCAGCCTGAACCCATGCGAGAACCCCTGACCCGTCCCAGACGGAATCCACTTCCAGCGCAATGAGATCAAGTTGTATCTGGTCGAGACTTGCTTCAACAGCTTCGAAGTGAATGGCTGTAATTCCCTGAATTGAAGAATCAGCCTCGAACAGCTCGAATGCGATATCGTAGTTAAGAACATCGAAGGAGTGTGGCCCTCTCGTCTCGAAGTGCGGAATGTCGATATCGAACTTGTAATCGTAATCCGGCATATCCAGAGACATGGGAACGCCAATCAGCATTGAAATAACAACATACAGCATATCCAAGGCCTATTTTCGTTTAGTATTGTCAACACTACAAAAGCATACCGAGGATACTGTTGCCCTGTCAATACTTTGAAGGGTTGATGAACACGGTAAGCCAAATCCCGGCATCTTCTAAAGAGAATCACTATCTCAGAGCATTTGAGATGGATACTTACAGCGGTGAAGTCAGGGGCGGAGCAGTCTTGTTACCGGGGTTTTCAGTATGCGGCCGAAGAAAATGTACGCCGCGCCGGTTGAAGTGGCCAGCATAACGCCTATCCCGGCTGAAAGCCATACCGCGGGGAATACAGCAAGGCTGTCAACTGCCGCTCTCAGTACCGGGCTCAGCGAAAGAAGCGCGCTGCTTGCCGCCCATGAGAGAAGGCACCCCAGAGCGGCTCCGAGGACCATTGTTACGAACGACATGAAAAATATCTGAAAAGCGAAGATCATGGCAAGCCTGTTGTGGGGAGTGCCAAGAGCCATCAATACTCCCAGAGCGAAGCGCCTGTTCTTCAGATCTGCAACCAGTGTATGAATGGCGCTGGATAAAGCGGACAGAAGTATTGCCGCGGCAAGAGCGGCGAGCGCTGCTGTTACCGCTCCCACAAGTATCTCGGCTTTCTGAGCTATGCCCCTTCTGGTTTCGGCCCGCAGGCCGGTTGCCTCGACAGTCCTTACGATTTCCGGTACATCTTCCGCAGTCTTCGCCGTTAATACAAGAGCGCTGTACCTTCTTGTATCGTCAGGTAGGAACATGGAGTTCATCTCGTCCACGAATTCGAATGGAACGCCTATGGCGAAGAGGTTCATGTTGCGGGAAGTTGCTTCAATTCTCGCCCTCACTGTAACAGGGGGATGGTCTAGGTTCGCTATTGAACTTCTTCCCAGTGTAATGACGCATTCCGTTCCGAGTACACCATCGGGAGTCAGGCCGAGAAGATCGTTGGATTCAGCGAAGCCGGCATTGTACAGAAGCAGGAGATTCTCGCTGAGGATTATCGGAAGAAAACGGCTGGAGGAATCCTCAATCGTGTATGCCCAGTCGATATCCCGCAGAAGCGAATCCCCAAGGAATTCCCCCGTTACCCCCTCCAGAGTGATGTCCGTGTAGTAGGGCTGTCCTCCCAGCTGCCCTCGAAGAAGGGCTGGAACATGGGCATATATCTGAGGGTCAACGCGCTCGACAAGGGGAGAACTCTCCAGTTCATTTTTGATTTCTTCGGTAATCTCCATCCCGCCCGTTTCGGTCTGAAAGAACCCCGCCTGCATTCCCGAAGGAGTGACACGCACCTGTTCCGCCGGCAGATCGTTGGAAAGGAACCTGTCAAGAAGGTTCTGTACGCCAAGGCCGATTGTTATGAAAAAAACAAGTAACAGAGATGCGGTGAAGAGCATTCCCTGGCTGAAAATGTAATCCTTCCAGTGACCGCGATTCCACAGGTGAAGGGCCAGCTTAACTTCAGACGGTTTCATGAAGAATACCATCCTTCAGTTCGAGAATTCTGTCGGCACGATGGAGAACAGCGGTCGAATGAACTACAGCTATCAGAGCGAAATTCTGCTGTCTACGGAGGTTATCCAGAAGATCGAAAAGGGTTTGTTCGCTCTCCTCGTCAAGGCTTGCGCTGGGTTCATCCGCCAGTAGAACAGAGGGTTTGTTCACAAGCCCCCTGGCCACCGCGACCCTCTGCCTTTCACCCCTTGAAAGTAGTGATGTTGGAGTATCATCGGTTCTTACCGACAGCTTTGCAAGAACTTCTCCTGCCTGATTGCGCGCATATTCAAGATTGCCACCGGAAAACACAACCGGTAGTATCACGTTTTCCATCGCTGTCAGCGAGGGCAGCAGATGAAAATCCTGAAAGACAAAACCCAGATATTCTCTTCGGAGAGCTGCCAGTTCCGATGAAGTGAGTTTTCCTGTATCCTTATCGGCTATCCTGAGTTCTCCGCCGTGATTGAGATCATGTGTACCAAGAATTGCGAGCAGAGTGCTTTTACCAACTCCGCTTTTTCCTGTTATCGCCAGAAATTCGCCCTTTTCCACATCAATATCCAGGCCTGATAACACCTTCATGTCATCGAAACTGCGCTTTATATCCCTGGCTTCGATGATGCTCATTCAGCCGCCAATCATCATCATTCGTATAGTTGTGACTCCTTCGGGAGTGCTGAGCCTGCAGAAGTAGATTCCAGACGCTGCAGGATAGCCCGAACTCGTTTCGCCATTCCATACAACCTCATGATATCCCCTGGGAAGCTGGCTGTTTTCAAATATGCTGTTTACCACTTTTCCGGAAATATCGTACACTGTAATACTGACCACAGCTGTTTCAGGCAGCATGAATCCGATTGCTGTTGAAACGGAGAACGGATTGGGAATGTTCTGGTACAGGGCAGCTGAAGCTGCCTGGAATCCCCCGCTTTCCACCGAAGTGGGATCGTAGATTAGAAAAACGAATTCAGGGTGGTCTATGAATGGATTCCGGTTATGTTGAATAACGTATACAGCTTCGTTACGATCGAGTTCCTTTGCACTCACCTGATCATTTGAATGCCACTCGATAAGCATCGCTTCCGCCCATGGCTTCAGTACCGCGCCGTTGACCATGTCACTGCCCGGCCACCCGCTGTCCTCGTTCAGATATCGTGTGGCCATGTAGAAGTAATTCCGAGCGAAATCCCCTTTGTAATCATCGATAGGTTCGAAGACGATTCCCGAATATCCCGAATAGGAGCAGGGCCCAAGGCGGCTGCCGTTTTCTGATATCCAGGTCGGGTTGCTGACCTCACCGTAGGGGTAGCTGTCCCTTTGGCTGTTCACGTAGGTATCCGTTGGAACAATATGAAACAGATCGGTGTTCATGGGCGAGGCATCATTGAACCAGCTCTTGGGCCAGGAGTGTTCCCGGTTGTAGGATTCGCCTTCTCCTCCCGCAGAACCTCCCTGGTTTTGGTCATCGCCCAATGTGTATTCGTATGGAGGAGTTTCACCCGGAGTGTCGGAGTACATGTCCCAGACCTTGTCTCCATACCTGTCATCCGTCGTGAAAAATGCGAGCCAGATAGCGGCATAGCTGATATTGGTATGGCTATCAATAATATCATGAAGGGCCTGCTGCAGCGCAGGGCCCGTTAGGCCGGCGGCGTCATCGTAATATCCTGGAGGAGGATCGGCATAGGAAAGCGAGATGAGCAGAAGAAGTGCCAGCGTAACAAAATACTTTCCGGGTATCCGGATATTCATGAATACTCTCTTTCCAGTTTGGAGCCACAGTACTAATATAGTCTGAAATACATTCTCGTAAATAAATAGGGACGGAGGCATTTTAAATTTATTTCGCGATTAATCTGCGCATGATACGGGTGATATGGTCGTATTATTTGTGTTCTTAGTATAAAATGCCTCCGTCCCTGATTATTTGAAGGAGATCTTCAGGGGTCAGTTCCGTATCGCTGAAGTCTGCTGAAAAAGTGGTAACGTTATCTTTGTCTCGTACAAGCTGTAATTCAAGATGAGTTACCTGAGGATCTTCGCTGCTGATATCAAGGCTGATTCGCAGGGCACGGGGGTCAATGGTTTGAATAAGGCTTTTCACGTTGCTGAGCATACTGATTTCTGCTCTTGAAAGCATCCCTGTGGGAATTACGGATACGAAGGCTATAGAGTTGTGAGAAATTAAAACGGTGAGATCGGCATCGGATTCGGATATGGAAACAAGATCAATATCCGACGCGAGGGATTCCTCCAATTCAAGCTCAAGCCATCGTCCGGCCGTTCTGTCAGCGCCGCTTCCCGTTACAAGACATGTCCATCCATCCCTGCAGGCAATAGAACCAATCATACTGCCCCTGTCATCGATCAGGTTGCAGGCCTCGGGGTTTTCCTCGAACCTGCAATTAAAACCACTCGTTCCCAGTTGCAGCATTTCGTCTGTTGTTATTTCCCTTGAGAGGAAAAGCAGCTGTGGGGAAAAATCAGTAAGATTTATTCCAAGAAGGCTTACACCGAAGCTTCCGCGAGTATGAAGAGAATCACACAGCCACATTGGAACAAACTCGTTTATTTCATCCGGTATAAGACCAATATTCATTTCGTCACCAATGTGAACGTGAAGAAAACATAGACCCGGAACCATTTCAAGCTCATACTGAATGGATACTTCCTCGCCGCAGCCTGTAATAAATGCAGATAGAAACAGAAATACACCTGATAACAATACGATAATCCTGTTCATTGACATGCTCCCAGTTTGAATGTAACTTCACGTCTCCGCTAAAGCTACAGATAACCTTTTGTCTTCGTCAATGTTCTCTGTTACTAATCCGTTGGGAGCGTAACAGGAATCTTGACAGTACAGAGGGGTTTCTATATGCTTCAGGTTCGCTTTTTGCTGGCGTAGCTCAATTGGGAGAGCAGCTGATTTGTAATCAGCAGGTTATGGGTTCAAGTCCCTTCGCCAGCTCCATGAGGGATAAGTGCTGATTAGATAAATGACAGGAGCTGGCGAGGTTCCCGAGCGGTCAAAGGGGGCAGACTGTAAATCTGTTGGCAATTGCCTTCGGTGGTCCGAATCCACCCCTCGCCACCATCCTTGTGAATGTGGCGGATTTTTGTCGTCACCGGTGTGCGGGAGTAGCTCAGTTGGCAGAGCATCAGCCTTCCAAGCTGAGGGTCGCGGGTTCGACCCCCGTCTCCCGCTCCAGCCGGGAGCATTGTAAATATTTGGAACGCGGTAGGATAACCGCTTGGATCGTAGATTATGTCTGCGAGATTTACTGCCGGAGCCCACGTAGCTCAGTCGGTAGAGCGCGTCCTTGGTAAGGACGAGGTCAGCGGTTCAATCCCGCTCGTGGGCTCCATATATGCATACGGGTGAATTGAAAATAAGCAGGATACTGAATAAGATCGGCGTCTCATGAGAGATAAAAAGAAAAGGAGAAATCATGGCTAAGGAGAAGTTTGAAAGGACCAAGCCTCACGTTAATGTGGGTACAATAGGTCATATTGATCACGGCAAAACCACCTTAACGGCTGCCATTACAAAGTGCCTGGCAACACAGTTCAATAATGTCAGTTACGTTGAGTTCGATATGATCGACAACGCACCTGAAGAAAAGAAGCGCGGCATTACAATTGCCACTTCTCACCAGGAGTATGAAACGGCGAACAGGCACTACGCCCACGTAGACTGTCCTGGTCATGCGGACTACATCAAGAACATGATAACCGGTGCCGCACAGATGGACGGCGCTATCGTTGTTATCGCTGCCAATGATGGTGTAATGGAGCAGACAAAAGAGCATGTGCTTCTTGCCCGCCAGGTTAACGTTCCCCGAATGGTCGTTTTCCTTAACAAGGTCGATATGGTTGATGATGATGAGCTTCTTGAGCTTGTTGAAATGGAAGTTGGCGAACTTCTCGATAAGTACGGATTCGATCCGGAATCCCCGATTATCAGGGGAAGCGCTCTTAAGGCTCTCAGCTCCAATGGAGATCCGGATGATGAGGACGCAAAATGTATCTACGAACTGATGGAAGCCGTTGATGAATGGATCCCCACACCTGAACGCGATATAGAAAAGCCCTTCCTGATGCCGGTAGAAGACGTTTTCTCAATAGAGGGACGTGGTACTGTTGGTACCGGAAGGATCGAAAGGGGAATAGTCCATACCGGTGATAAACTTGAGCGTATCGGAATCCATGAAACTGTTCAAACCACATGTACCGGTGTTGAAATGTTCCGGAAGATTCTCGATGAAGGTCAGGCGGGAGACAACGTAGGTCTCCTTCTGAGAGGAATGAAGAAGGACGAGCTTGAAAGAGGAATGGTTCTCGCGAAGCCTGGTTCCGTTACTCCACATACCGAATTCTACGCCAACATAATCATACTCAGGGAAAAAGAGGGTGGAAGGAAGAAGCACTTCATTTCGGGATATCGCCCACAGTTCTATTTCCGTACAACCGATGTGACCGGCGCGATTGAACTTCCTGAAGGGCGCGAAATGGCCCTTCCGGGTGACAATATTGATGGTGTAAAAATAACACTTATCACACCCATAGCCCTCGAGGAAGGACTCCGTTTCGCCATTCGCGAAGGAGGACGCACCGTGGGTCATGGAGTTGTTGATAGAATCGAACAATAGACAGGATACAAAGTGAGGGTAATAATCACACTTGCCTGCCAGGAATGCAGACGGCGCAATTACAGCACCACGAAAAACCGCCGGACGAACACTGACAGAATGGAAATGAAGAAGTATTGCAGATTCTGTAATAAGCACACCCTTCACAGGGAAACGAAGTAGTTATTCTTAAGAATTTGCGCAGGGTCGTAGCACAATTGGTAGTGCACCGGACTCCAAATCCGGGGGTTGAGGGTTCAAGTCCTTCCGGCCCTGCCATAATCTATGAGTGCAATACGGATCAGAGGAAGAGGAAGGATTATGGCTCGTAGTAGGAATACTCAGGACGGCAACTTCATTGTAAGGGGTATAAAGACTGCCATCAGGTTTTTAGGAGAAGTGAAGGCAGAACTGATAAAAGTTGCCTGGCCGACAAAGGAAGAAGTGATTTCTTCAACGTGGGTCGTTATTTTCGCGGTAGCAATAACGTCAGTATGGATATTTGCCGCTGACCAGTTCTCCGCCATTCTAATTAATGGGCTCATCAGGCTGATTCACTAAAAGCTGACAGCTTCAGTTCCAATAAGGACAGGATTATGGTAGAAGAAGAGACCAGCGAACAAGGGGCAGTTGAAGAAGAAACAGTAGAAGAAGACAACAACAGGTTTTCATGGTACGTTGTCAATTCATTCTCCGGTTACGAGAAGCGGGTAAAGATATTCCTGGAGGGTCAGCTCAAAAGGAAATATCCCGAAAAGGTGGGAGAGGTTCTTATCCCTACGCAGGAAGTAACTTCGAATGTCAGGGGAAAAAAGACATCAAGGAAGAAAAAACTGTATCCCGGCTACGTTTTCGTTCAGCTTGATCTGAACCCGGAAATAATCATGGACGTTCGAGCCATGAGCAACGTGAGTGGCTTTCCACCCATGAATCAGGGCTCTCCGGAACCTTTAACCGATGCTGAAATAGGTCGGCTGAAGGGACAGGCTGAAGGTTCGGACAAGGTAAAAATCGTAAGAGTTCCATACTCGGTAGGACAGACTGTCAGAGTTACGGAAGGGCCATTTAACAATTTTACAGGGGTTGTGGAATCTATCAACCCTGAACGCGGCAGAGTGAGAGTTATTTTCACCATATTCGGCCGCAAAGCGCCTGTGGAGATCGATTTTTCACAGGTTCGACCGGTCTGACAACAGACCGAATATAACCTGAGGCGGATAAGTCCGTCTCATTTTCAGTAAGCTGCCGTAACCAATAAGGGGAGGTTGCTGCAGAAGGAAAGGAGTACTTACCATGGCCAAGAAGGTTTTGGGTGTGGTAAAGCTTCAGCTGCCCGCAGGGCAGGCGACGCCGGCTCCTCCCGTAGGTCCCGCTCTGGGACAGTACGGGATAAACCTGGCCGGTTTCTGTAAGGAATTCAATGCCCGAACCCGGGGGAGCGAAGGACTTATTATTCCTGCGGTCATAACTATCTATAAAGACAGAAGCTTTACTTTTATACTGAAATCCCCTCCCGCCGCAGTTCTGTTGAAACGGGCTGCCGGGCTTGCTAAGGGATCTCCGGAATCCAACCGTGAAAAAGTTGGTACGGTAACCAGAGAGCAGTGCCGCGAGATCGTGAAACTGAAGGAGAAGGATCTCAATGCCGCGTCGATGGAGACTGCTGTTTCAATGATTGCGGGTACTGCCAGGAGCATGGGTCTGGAAGTGGTGGATTAATGGCAAAAATGAGCAAAAGATTCCGCCAGGCCCGGGAGAGTGTCAATAAGGATAAGAAATATACACTTGATGAAAGCTGTGAGCTCGTCAAGGAACATGCAACCGCCGGTTTTGATGAAACGGTTGAAATAGCCATTTCACTTAACGTCAATCCCAAGCACGCGGACCAGATGGTCAGGGGAACATGTATTCTGCCCAACGGTACAGGGAAGATCGCAAGGGTAGTAGTTTTCGCTTCGGGGGAGAAGGCGGATCAGGCTAAGGAAGCCGGAGCCGATTTTGTAGGAGATGAAGACCTCGCAACTAAAATCCAGGACGGATGGCTTGAGTTCGATGTAGCCATTGCCAGTCCAGATATGATGAGAACGGTAGGTAAACTCGGACGAGTTCTCGGACCGAGGGGTCTGATGCCCAATCCGAAGACTGGAACCGTTACTGATGAAGTCGCGGAGGCTGTGAAGGAAGCAAAAGCAGGCAAGATAACCTTCAGGGTTGATAAAACCGGCAACCTTCATGTTCCTGTAGGCAGAGCGAGTTTTGAACAGGCTGCCCTGGCCGAGAATGTTATAACCTTTTTTGAGAAGGTGCTGCATCTCAGGCCGTCAGCCGTTAAAGGCCAATACATGAAAAATATATCAGTTTCGTCCACGATGGGACCCGGAATAAAGATCGATCTTAACGATCTTCGGGCCCGTATTCGATAGGTGGTGATAAACAGATGGCTGTTTCAAGAAAGCAGAAGGAGAATGTTGTAGCCACCCTTATAGAAGATCTGGGCGAAGCAGGATCGATAGTTCTGGCTGATTTCACCGGGGTCAATGTTGAGGATATAACAGATCTCAGGGTCCAGATGCGAGAGAACAATGTTGGCTTCACCGTTGTCAAGAACACCCTTCTTCGAAGAATCTTCAAAGAGATTGAAGTTGAAAAAGATGAGGGTATCTATGCAATGATGGAAGGTCCCACCGCGCTGGCATATGCAGCCGATGAGGTACTTCCCATAAAGATAATCAAGAAATTCGCAGAGGATCACAAAGGACTTCCGCAGGTAAAGGGAGGATTTGTATCCGGCGTGACTTACGAAACCGGTAAACTCATGAAGCTTGCCGATATCCCCTCGAAAGATGTACTTCTGGCAAAGCTTCTGGGCTCAGCCAAATCACCTTTACAGGGATTCGTTTCAGTCAGCAGTGGAATAATCAGAAAATTCTTCTATGCAGTTAATGCAATAAAGGAGAGCAGGGAGAACTAAATAAAGTGGCGGAATCCCCGGAGGGTACCGCAGCAAATGGAGGAAGAAAATGAGTGATCTCAAAAAGGCTGATATTATAGAGGCTATTTCAAGCATGACAGTTCTGGAGCTTGCAGAGCTCGTTGAAGAAATGGAAGAGAAGTTTGGAGTATCCGCAGCAGCACCGGCAGCAGCAGCCACAGCAGCCCCCGTTGCGGCGGGCGGCCAGGCTGAAGAGAAAACCGAGTTTGATTTGATTCTCGAGGACTTCGGCGCTAAGAAGATCCCTGTTATCAAGATAGTCAAGGATGTTCTTGAACTGAACCTGAAGGAAGCCAAGGAACTTGTTGACAACGTTCCCTCGAAACTCCGCGAGGAAATGGACAAAGAGGAAGCTGAAGCTTTCAAGAAGCAGCTTGAGGAAGCTGGAGCAACTGTCAAACTTCAGTAACATCTAATTGTACGCGCGGCGGGAGATTGCAGAAGCATTTCTCGCCGTTTGCCCCGTATTGATTTAAATCGTTTACGTTATTTCACTTCCTAACAGGCGTGAGGAGTGATCAGGTGAAGGTTAACAAACCTGTAAAGAATTATTCCGAAGTAGAGCCGGTTATTAATATTCCGGATCTTCTGAAGATACAGAGAGAATCTTTCAGCAGATTTTTGCAGGACGATGTTCCCCCGGATGAACGTCTTCCCCAGGGACTGCACAAGATTTTCCAGGATACTTTTCCCATTGAGAGCGGCAACCGTGAATTTTCGCTGGAGTACGTTTCTTACGAACTTGGTATACCTAAGTACACGGTACAGGAGGCCATGGACAAGGGACTCAGCTACTCGGTACCGCTGACTGCCATGTTGAGGCTCGTATTCAGAAACATAATAGATACGAAGAACGGCAAACCTTCCCCGGATTCCTGGAAAGTATCCAGAATAATCGACCAGTCGGTTTTCCTGGGCGAACTTCCCCTGATGACGAGCACAGGTTCCTTTGTAATAAACGGAGCCGAAAGGGTAATAGTCAACCAGCTGCATAGAAGTCCCGGAGTTTTCTTCGAGGAAACGACAATGCAGCGGGGCAATAGGATTTACAAAGCCAGGGTAATTCCCCTGAGGGGATCATGGCTGGACCTGAAACTTGATCACAACGACATTATTTACGTTAACATTGACAGACGTCCCAAGAGAATACCCGTAACAATGCTGCTTCGCGCTCTGGGATTGGGTTCGGACTCGGATATACTTTCGAGTTTCTACCCAAGAGTCACAAGAGACCTTGAATCAGCTCTCAAGAGCCGTTCAAAGGCTATCGAACTTGTTCTCAAATCATTCGCTGAGGATATCGTTGATCCTGAAACCGGGGAACTTCTTGTTCGTTGTGATGAACCTGTAGAGGGTATTGAAAAAATAGAGAAGCTGGTTGAGCATGGTATAAAGAAGGCCGATTTTCTGGCTCCCCGTATTGATACCAACGACTTTGACGGAATCAGAAAAACACTTGCCAAGGAAGCAACAAGTCTGGGAGCGGGAATTGAGAAGAACGAAGATTCAGCCACAATGTGGATCTACGAGGCGCTTAGAGGTACGGAAGCGCCGAATCTTGATCACGCCAGAAGTTACCTCAGATCGATGTTCTTTGATTCGAAGCGCTACAGCCTCAGCGAGGTTGGAAGGTACAAGCTGAACGAAAGGCTTAACATTTCCACTTCAATGGAGAAACTCACCCTTACCGTACCTGATATGGTGGCCATTGTAGAGAATCTTATAAAGCTTCGTGAAGGCAGAAACACCTCGGACGATATTGATCATCTCGGTAACAGAAGGGTCAGGACAGTTGGGGAGCTTCTCGGACAGGAATTCTCCAAAGGTTTGAGCAGAATGGCGAGAACCATCCGTGACAGGATGGGACATCAGGACCGTGAAAAGCTTACACCTCATGATCTGGTGAATTCGAGAACCCTTTCAAGTGTGATCAACACCTTTTTTGGTTCCAGTCAGCTTTCACAGTTCATGGAGCAGACGAACCCCCTTGCCGAATTGACTCATAAGAGAAGGACAAGCGCTCTTGGTCAGGGTGGACTGACAAGAGAAAGGGCAGGTTTCGATGTCAGGGATGTTCATCATACCCATTACGGACGAATGTGTCCTGTAGAAACCCCCGAAGGTCCCAATATCGGGCTTATTACAACTCTGGCTGTTTTTGCCTCCATTAACCGGTTCGGTTTTCTGGAAACACCTTACCGCCGCGTAATCGATGGAAGGGTAACTGACGAAGTCGTATACCTTTCCGCCGATCGGGAAGACCGTACAACAATTGCTGAGGCCGATGCTCCAATTGATAAAAACGGAAATCTCACAGGAAACCTTGTAAGAACCCGCCGAGCGGGAACGTTTCCTATGGTGGAGCCAGACGAAGTTGAATTCATCGATGTCAGTCCGAGACAGCTTATAGGTGTATCCGCTGCCCTTATACCTTTTCTTGAACATGATGACGCGAACAGAGCGCTTATGGGCTCGAATATGCAGCGTCAGGCCGTACCCCTGCTGCATCCTCAGGCACCAATAGTGGGAACCGGAATGGAAGGAAGAGCTGCTCTTGATTCAGGAACCCTCGTTACGGCAATAAGAGCGGGAACGGTTGAGGAAGTTGATGCAAATACTATAATCGTAAAGGCTGACTGTGAGGTATATGACTTCCATAAGTTCGATACTTATCAGCTGCAGAAATTCAAGAGAACGAACCAGGACACCTGCTTGAATCAGAGACCCCGCGTGCATACTGGTGATAGAGTTGAAAAAGGTCAGATGCTGGCAGACGGAATGGCTTCGGATAACGGTAAACTCGCTCTTGGTGTTAATACAACGGTGGCATTTGTACCCTGGAATGGATACAATTTTGAGGACGCAATCGTGGTCAGCGAAAGGCTTATCCGAAACGATGTATTTATTTCCGTTCATGTAGTTGAAATGGAAACACAGTTCAGAGAGACAAAACTTGGTCCGGAAGAGCTGACAAGAGAGCTTCCGAGTGTTGACAATCTCGAGGAGATAGCCAACCTTGATGAAGACGGTATTATCAAGGTCGGTTCAAGAGTCAGGGAAAGGGACATCCTTGTGGGCAAGATTACGCCCAAGGGAGAACAGGATCTTTCACCATCCGAAAGGCTGATCAGAGCTATATTCGGTCAGAAGGCTGGAGATGTGAAGGATGCGTCACTCAGGGCTCCAACAGGGATGGACGGCGTGGTCATTGATGTTAAAGTCTTCTCCAGGAAGGATAAGACTGAGAGAACGCGCCGTGAAATAGATGAAAAGCGGGACAGATTACGAGAGGAATTCGAGGAGAACGAGAATCGGCTTTTCGCTGAAAGAGATGCTCTTCTCAAGGAGATCCTCAAAGGGAAAAAGGCTGTCAGTATTGTTGACCGGCTTACCGGTGAGATTCTGGTTCCCTCCGGCAGGAAGCTTCTAGCGTCTTTCCTGAACAAAGTGAATTTTTCCGATATTGATTCCGGTCAGCAGCTTGTTGAGGATCTAAAGGATGATGACGAAACCCGTCAGATACTTCAGAATGCCTACAAAGAACATAGAAGGCTGGAGAATGAGCTGGAAACCGCTGAGGAAAAGCTCATGCGAGGAGACGATCTTCCCCCCGGAGTTATTAAAACCGTAAAAGTCTATATGGCCAAGCGACGCAAGCTGCAGGTTGGTGATAAAATGGCCGGAAGACATGGAAACAAAGGTGTTGTCAGCATAATAGTCCCGCAGGAAGATATGCCCTATCTGCCCGATGGAACTCCCGTTGATATCTGCCTTAACCCCCTTGGAGTACCAAGCAGGATGAACGTAGGCCAGCTGATGGAAACGAATATAGGCTGGGCTGCGAAGAAAAAGGGTTACGATGTAATTACTCCGGTGTTCGACTCCGCGACCAATGCGGAGATTGGGGATGCACTCGTAGAAGCCGGCCTGGACAGAGACGGGAAAACGATTCTCTACGATGGAAGAACAGGTGAACCATTCGACCAGAGGGTTACGGTGGGATGTATGTATATGATGAAACTGGCACATCAGGTAGAAGACAAACTTCACGCAAGAGCTACCGGACCATACGCCATGGTTACTCAGCAGCCACTCGGAGGAAAAGCTCAGAATGGTGGACAGAGGCTTGGAGAAATGGAAGTTTGGGCTCTTGAAGCGTACGGAGCGGCATACTGCCTTAAAGAAATGCTCACAATAAAATCGGATGATGTGGATGGAAGAGCTCGAGCCTACAGCGCTATGGTGAACGGAGAAAACATCCCGCATTCCCTGACTCCCGAATCGTTCAATGTGCTTCAGAATGAGATGAGGAGCCTTGCTCTGGATGTTGAATTGCTGCCCGAAGAAGGGGAGGAGTAAAGATGTTAGAAAACATTTCCCGACGTGATGCCAGGGTATTGCTCTCCGATTTTGGGGGCATGAAAATAAGTCTTGCTTCCCCCGAAACCATCAGAAAATGGTCTCACGGAGAGGTTAATCAGGCCGAAACCATTAACTACAGAAGTTACAAACCGGAATCAGAAGGGCTTTTCTGCGAACGTATTTTTGGTCCCATCCGGGATTGGGAATGTAGTTGTGGAAAGTACAAAAGGATACGTAATAAGGGAATAGTATGTGACAGATGCGGTGTTGAAGTTACACATTCCAGAGTACGCAGAGAACGCATGGGTCATATAGACCTTGCAGTACCTGTACTGCACATCTGGTACTTTAAATCACGAAAAATATCCAAGCTTCTCAACATCACGAATCTTAAGCTGGAACGGGTGATCTATTACGAATCCTATATCGTCATCAAATCTGATCATCCTGACCTTGAAATCGGTTTAATACTAACCGATGAGGAATACAGAGAGGCTAAGAAAGAGTACGGTGATGTCTTTAAGGTGGGTATGGGAGCGGAAGCCATACGCGTTATGCTTGCTGATCTCGACCTCGAGGAAATGGCAACCGAACTGCGAACCAGTATTGCCAACGAAACGACCTATTCCCGCAGGAAGAAGAATATCAAGAGGCTGAAGGAAGTAGAGGCGTTCAGATTATCATCTGAAGACAATAGACCGGAATGGATGATCCTTCAGATATTGCCGGTGCTGCCTCCGGACCTGAGACCCCTGGTTCCCCTGGACGGTGGAAGATTTGCCTCCAGTGATCTGAACGATCTTTATCGCCGGGTAATAAACAGGAACAACAGGCTGAAGAGGCTTCTTGACCTTCAAGCTCCGGATGTAATACTTCGGAACGAAAAAAGGATGCTGCAGGAAGCGGTTGACGCTGTACTCGATAACAGTTCAAGACGTAAGCCTGTGAAGGGCGCCGGAATGAGGCCGCTTCGATCCCTTTCGGACCTTTTAAAGGGTAAAAGGGGAAGGTTCAGACAGAACCTTCTCGGAAAAAGAGTTGATTATTCAGGAAGAAGCGTGATCGTTGTAGGCCCTGACCTGAAGATGCATCAGTGCGGCCTGCCCAAGACCATGGCACTTGAGCTTTTCAAACCCTTCGTAGTTGCCAGGATTTGCGAGCTGCTTGATGAAAGCGTGAAAAAGGCAACCAAGAGATGGGAAGAAGCTGATGAGATAGTATGGCCGGTTCTTGAGGAAGTTATTCAGAATCATCCTGTACTTCTTAACAGGGCTCCCACTCTTCATCGACTCGGAATACAGGCGTTCGAGCCCGTTCTTGTTGAGGGAAAAGCTATCCAGCTGCATCCCCTGGCATGTTCGGCGTTCAATGCTGATTTCGACGGAGACCAGATGGCAGTCCACGTTCCCATCTCCGCTGAGGCTCAGGTTGAAGCACGTATGCTGATGCTTGGCAGCAAGAATATACTGAGACCCGCGAGTGGGGAACCCGTTGCGACTCCCAGTCACGATATGGTCATAGGTATTTATTACCTTACAAAACCTCTCCCCGGAGCAAAGGGGGAAGGAATGATCTTCGCGTCAACGGAAGAGGTAAGGGGTGCTTATGATGCCGGGAAAATTGATCTTCACGCGAAGATCAAAATAAAAGGTGTCAACAAGATCGTTGAGGAGAACGGGGATAAAGTGCGCATCACACCTCCTTTCTGGAAGGACTACACGACGGTTGGTCAAGTGATTTTCAACGAGATAGTACCTGAAGAACTTGGTTACATTATGTCCAATGCCAGAATCCCGCACGAAAAGATCTTCAGCAAGAAAGGGCTTAACCAGTTAGTAGGAAGATGCTTCAATGAACAGGGTTCCGTAAGGACTGCGGTTTTCCTTGATAACCTCAAGGAACTGGGTTTCCATTACTCAACCGTAGCCGGTTTAACTGTCGGAATATGCGATATGCTGATCCCGGCAAGCAAAAAGGATATCATTGAAAAAACTGTTCACGAGATAGAGCTTATTGAAAAGAGTTCTAGACGCGGAGAACTTACCGAGGCGGAGCGCTACAACAGGGTAATAGATAACTGGGCAAAAACGACAGAGGAAGTGAAAAACGCCATGATGGAAGGGCTGAGACATGATAATCACGGTTTCAACCCCGTCTATATGATGGCCAATTCAGGCGCAAGGGGAAGCGTTGATCAGATGAAGCAGCTTTCCGGCATGCGTGGCCTCATGGCCAAACCCAGGAAAAAACTTACCGGTGAACTTGGAGAGACAATTGAAACCCCTATAATCTCTTCTTTGAAAGAAGGCCTTTCGGTAATCGAATACTCGATTTCAACCCACGGATCCAGGAAGGGACTCGCTGACACCGCTCTTAAAACAGCAGATGCGGGCTACCTTACCAGGAGGCTTGTTGATGTTTGCCAGGATGTCATAATCATCGGGGAAGACTGCGGAACCATAAGAGGAAGAGTAATTACCGCTCTTAAGGAGGGTGAAGAAGTAATTGAACCCCTCCGTGACCGTATTCTCGGTCGGGTTACAGCAGAAACCATCTACAAACCCGGGACCGATGATGTAGTATGCGAAGCAGGCCAGGAAATAACGGCGGAGTTTGCTACCGAAATAGACAGAATCGGAGTTGAATCCGTTCGGATAAGGAGTGTTCTGGCGTGCGAGGCCAAGAGAGGTCTGTGCGCAAAATGTTACGGCTGGGACCTTTCAAGGAATAGAATGGTCACAGTTGGAGAAGCTGTCGGCGTTATCGCAGCGCAGAGTATCGGAGAACCTGGAACACAGCTGACCCTCCGTACTTTCCATACAGGTGGAGTCGCGGGCAGAGAGACGAGGGAATCGGAAGTTACCGCGAAGCATTCCGGTTACGTAAGCTTGCGTATTCCCTGTATCGTGAAGAGTACCAATCAGAATAATAGTAAGATGATGATCAGCACCAGAAACACACAGCTGGACATTCTTGATGATTCGGGAGAAATCCTGTCCACCTACGACATTGTGGTCGGGTCGCAGATGAAGACTGAAGATGGCAAGAAGATCAAGAAAAATGATGTAATCTGCAAAAGCGATCCCTTCATAATCCCAATAGTAGCGGAACAGGAAGGAAGTGTGCACTATGTCGATATTGAGGAAGACACTACGCTGAAGGAAGAAATCGACAGCGAGCAGCGTAAGCAGATGGTCATTGTAGAGGACAGAAGTAAAACCCTTCATCCGCACATTTTTATACTTCCCGAACAAATGGTTGTCCTCGGCGGACACCCCCGGCGAAGGGAAGAGGAGCTTTATACTCTCGGAGAGCTGGAAAAGGAAATGATCGAGGGACACGGTCGTATTATTTATACGTACCAGGAGGTCAGTACCTACAGGACTGAGACCATCGCTGAAGATTTCATCGAGAGGATGAAAGATCAGAAGATTCCTGTTGTCTCCGTCAACTGCAGGAAGGCGGGAACTGGAAGTTACGCAGCTCTGATTATAGCTTCGAGGGAGATAATCAAGGCTTTCGGTAAAAAGGCGAAAAAAGAGGTCGCTGCGCTTGAAAGCGCTATCGATGATCTTGAGAACACCAGCAAGCGCAAGAATACAGAGCTTGAAGAGAAGTTCGCAAGTGCACTGGCTGACCTTAGCCTGAAGGGTTCCTTCATTGTCGTTATAGAATCCTTGGACAGAGGGCATCAGGGGACAAAAAACCTTGTGATGTGTGTTCAGGATATAGTGACTGAAAGCGCAATGATGGTAATTTCCGACTTCACTACGAGAGGCGCGCGAAGTCATATCGAGCAGCGGGGAAGAAAGAAAATTGCAAGTGACCCGGTTGAAGAGTTCATAGCTGATTCTGTCAGGGGCAAGTATCCAATTCCCAGCGGAGCGCACCTCAGGGTTAACGATGGAAGCCTTATCAAGTCGGGCGTCCATATTGCCAGAATAGAGCGTAAGCTCGGTCAGCAAAGGGACATTACCGGAGGACTTCCGAGGGTTGATGAACTATTCGAAGCCAGAATTCCAAAAGACGCCGCAAGCATTGCCGAAATCGATGGTATTGTAGCTCTTAGTCCTATCAAAGCCGGAATAAGAACGGTTACCATTCGGGGAGATCATGGCCAGGAATCTGCTGTCAAGATTCAGGCTTCCAAACATATCCGTGTGCGTGAGGGGGACAGGGTGAAAGCGGGAGATCGTTTGACCGAAGGCCCACTGTCTCCGCACGATATTCTCAGAATAATGGGAACTGAAGCTGCGGAAAAGTACCTTCTCAACGAGATCCAGGAGGTCTACCGTCTTCAGGGCGTCAATATCAACGACAAGCATATAAGTATCGTTGTTCGCCAGATGCTTTCCAAGGCAAAGATAGACGATCCGGGAGATACGCAGTTCCTGGAGGGATCCCAGATAGACAGGCTTGTTCTCCAGAGAGATAACAAAGACATGATGATGGAAGGCAAAAAGCCGGCGACTTCCGCTGTTCTTCTTCTTGGAGTAACCAAGGCATCCCTTGCTACCGACAGTTTTCTGTCGGCAGCGTCTTTCCAGGAAACCAACAGGGTGCTTGCCGATGCCGCCACTGCCGGCAAGGTTGATTATCTTCACGGCCTTAAGGAAAATGTTATTGTCGGACATCTTATTCCGGCGGGAACAGGCGTGAAGAAATACCAGAATATCAGGCTCACTCTACCGGACGGGGAAGGTTTGCCAGAACCGGCATTCCCGGACGATATGGAAGAACGTGATATTGACGAAACCGATTTTGATGTATAGACTTAATGCCCTTGTATCATCAAGGATTGCATGAAATGAACCTTGAAAGGAGATGGTTTGCCCACAATTAACCAGCTTGTGCGTAACGGGCGCAAGAAGAAGAAAGTAAAAACCAAGGCACCTGCCCTGACCGGATGTCCGCAAAAAAGGGGTATTTGTACAAGGGTTTATACTTCAACACCAAAAAAACCGAATTCGGCTCTGCGTAAAGTAGCAAGAGTCCGTTTGCGGAACGGTTTTGAAGTAACGGCTTACATCCCGGGGATCGATCACAATCTTAACGAACACTCGGTTGTGTTCATAAGAGGCGGAAGAGTGAAGGATCTGCCAGGAGTAAGGTATCATATTATCCGCGGTGTTGAAGATACATCCGGTGTTGAAGGAAGAAAACAGAGCCGTTCAAAGTACGGCACAAGAAAAACATAGAACAATGCGCTCTGCACCAGTGGTGCAGACGGGGAGGACGAATGGCTAGACGTTCAAGGCCAAAGAAGCGGGAAGCTGTGCCGGATAGAAAGTACGGCAATCTGCTTATGGCGAAATTCATCAATAAAATCATGCATCAGGGAAAAAAATCTACAGCTGAAAAGATTTTTTACGATGCGATGGATACGATTACCGAAAAGACCGGACAGGATGCTGTAACCGTTTTCAACAGAGCAATGGGGAATGTTCGCCCGCAGCTCAAGGTGAAAGCACGGCGGGTGGGTGGATCCACCTACCAGATTCCTATTGAAGTAAAACCCCAGGAAAAGGATTCTCTTGCAATGCGCTGGATAATTCAGTACGCAAATGCTCGCAGCGGCAGGGGGATGTCTGACAGGCTGGCAGCCGAGATAATGGATGCGGCCAAGGGTGAAAACGCCGGAAGCGTGAAGAAGAAAGAAGATACACATAAAATGGCGGAAGCTAACAAAGCCTTCGCTCATTATCGCTGGTAGGCTAACTACTTTCCTTAACAATCCTCCAGCGACCGAAATAACTTGATTGTACAACTGGAGGAAATCGCGTATCATGGGCACTTCCCGAGTAGACAATATTCGAAATATTGGCATTATGGCGCATATTGACGCCGGAAAAACAACTGCGACAGAGCGGATACTCTACTATTCCGGGAGTGTACACCGTCTTGGCGATGTTGATCATGGCACAGCAGCAATGGATTGGATGCCCCAGGAAAGGGAAAGGGGCATTACAATTCAGTCAGCTGCCACGACCTGTATGTGGAAATCATGTCAGATTAACATAATAGATACTCCTGGTCATGTTGATTTTACCGCTGAGGTGGAAAGAAGCCTGAGGGTTCTAGATGGAGCTGTAGCGATATTCTGCGCTGTGGGCGGAGTAGAACCGCAATCCGAGACTGTATGGCATCAGGCCGACAAGTACAGCGTTCCCAGAATTGCTTTCGTGAATAAGATGGACCGCCAGGGAGCGGATTACTCAAGGGTCTTGGATATGATGCGTGATATGCTTGGAGCCAAG
Organism: Candidatus Aegiribacteria sp.; assembly: GCA_021108005.1. Taxonomy (NCBI): domain Bacteria; kingdom Pseudomonadati; genus Candidatus Aegiribacteria; species Candidatus Aegiribacteria sp. The sequence goes on along the minus strand of JAIORS010000218.1, from coordinate 17,083 downwards.
CCCCTGCCCGTTATGTTTCCCATAGGGAGTGGAAACAATTTCCAGGGGATAATTGATGTTATCGGAGGGCATGCGGTCTACTTCGATGAAACCTCCTACGGTTCTGAGTTTACACTCGAGGAAATCCCCGAGAAGTACATGGATGAGTACAGTACCATAAAAGATGCGCTTTGGGAATCAGCGGCTATACTTGATGAGTCTGCCATGGAGGAATACTTCAGCGGCAGTCTTTCCCCCGAGCGAGTCAGGAAGCTTATTCGAAAAGGAACAATGGAGGGTAATTTCGTTCCGGTTCTGTGCGGAGCCGCACTGAAAAACATAGGAATTCAGCAGCTTATGGATGCAATAGTAGACTGGCTGCCCTCGCCATCTGAGCTCCCGTCTGTAATCGCAAAATCGAACGACGGTTCAACCGTTGAAGTCAAGCGCAGTGTTGAGGAGCCGTTTTCAGCCCTGGTTTTCAAGGTTCAATGCGACCCGCATCTTGGCAGACTGGCTTTCATAAGAGTTTATTCGGGAAAGGTAAAGGATGGCCAGCATGTATTCAACAATAGAACCGGTAACAAAGACAGACTCACCAGGCTTGTGAGGATGCATGCCAATAAACGAACTCATCTTGATTTTGTGATGGCGGGAGATATTGCGGCTGCCGGACTGAAAGATGTAGCAACGGGAGATACGCTGACATTACCCGGAGCGCCGCTGACACTGGAATCCATAGAATTTCCAGAGCCTGTGATGCAGATGGCAATAGAACCCATGAGTACTTCCGATGAAAAAACATTGGATGAAGCACTGGCTTCACTGGCAAGTGAAGATCCGAGTTTCAGGGTTGGCATTGACGAGGAATCAGGACAGACACTCATCAAGGGAATGGGAGAACTCCATCTGGAGGTAATCGCTGGCAGAATTAAAAGGGAAAAAGGTGTTGCGGTAAGAACCGGGAAGCCTCAGGTTTCGTACAGGGAAAGTATTTCCTGCAGAGTGGAGGGTAGAGGCGAATTCAGAAAGTCAATCCAGGGCAGAGGTCATTTCGGAAATGCTATAATCAGGGTGGAACCGGCTGATTCGGGTATAGAATTTGTAAACCTGTTGAAGGAAAAGGCATTTCCGGGGCATTTTACCGAAGCTATAAAAAGGGGCGTTATGGGTTCAGTGGGAGCAGGTCCTCTTGCCGGTTATTCGGTTGATGGAATCAGAATTGAACTTCTTGATGCTGAACTCCACGAAACGGATTCATCTGATATAGGATATGCCTATGCGGGCGCAATGGCTTTCAGAGAATGTATGAGAAAGGGCAAACCTGTTTTAAGAGAACCGGTTATGCGACTGGATATAATATGTCCCTCAGATTATGTAGGCGAAGTAATAGGTGATGTGAACTCGCGCAGAGGTAATGTTCTGAGCTTGGAACCCAGAGGTGAGGTACAGTCGATAAAAGCAAGGGTTCCTCTTGCGGAACTATTTGGTTATAGTAGCGCCCTACGTTCTCTAACGCAGGGTCGTGCGGGGTTTTCAATGCAGTTCAGTGATTATGCCCGAATTGCGGAGAATATCACACGGGGTCTGTTGGAGCAAATGGGAATTGTTGGTTTCGCCAGGAAACCCATGACAAATTGAACAGGAGATAGTATTGAAATCGAACAGGCTGAGGATAAAGCTCAGAGCTTACGATCACAGGCTTCTTGATCGCTCCGCTTCCGCAATTGTCAGAAGCGTGGTAAAAACCGGAGCCAGTGTTTCCGGGCCGATTCCTCTCCCTACAAAGAGGTCAATCGTAACGGTATTGAGAAGTCCGCATGTGAACAAGAAATCGCGGGAGCAATTCGAGATGAAAGTACATTCGCGACTGATTGATATCGGGGACCCGAATGAAGAGACCGCAGCCGCTCTCAGGTCACAGGATGTGCCTGCAGGAGTGGATGTGGAGATGAACGAAATCTAGTAAACTGGTTTCTTTCTAACTGATCCGGCAGGTCCGGATTAAGAGAAATACCGCATTACCGGACAATGGCGGTTGCCCGGTGAGCGAAGAAAAAAAACGCTCGTCCCTCCGCCTCCAAAGGGACTTCAGCGATGGGAAGTGATCTATGAGCGGAATAATGGCTCGTAAGATAGGAATGACCCGCATCTTTAAAGATGACGGGAAAGCTGTTCCTGTTACAGTACTTGAAGCTCAGCCGAATCCGGTTACCCAGGTTAAAACCATGGAGACGGACGGGTATGATGCCCTGCAGATTGGTTATAAAACTCAGAAGAAGCAACGTCTGAACAAACCTACACTTGGACATCTTGATAAGAGCGGGGCTCCACCGGTATCAAGGTTCTGCGAAGTATCGGTGACGGACGAAAGCACAAAGGCGGGGGATTTCCTGGATGTATCCATGTTCATTCCCGGCGAGAAGGTTAACGTTACCGGGTTGACCAAGGGTAAAGGTTTTCAGGGTGTTGTTAAACGGCACGGTTTTTCCGGCGGTGACAGTACACACGGAAATAAATCTCACAGAGTTCCCGGGTCAATAGGCCAGTGTGCTACCCCGTCAAGGGTTTGGAAGAATAAAAAAATGCCCGGAAGAGATGGTGGAAAAAAGATAACGGTCCGCAACCTGGAAGTTGTTCAGGTAGACTCGGAGAAAAACCTTCTGGTATTAAAGGGTGCGGTTCCAGGATCCAGAAACGGATACCTCCTGATCAAGAAACAGAATTCGGGAGGAAATTAGTATGGCTGACGTAAGAGTATATACCATGAATGGTGAAGAGGTCGGCAAGACCGATCTTCCCGAGGAGATGTTCGGTATGAATGTTTCCACTCACGTCCTCTGGGAAGTTGTTAGAGCAGAATCACTGAATTCCCGCCAGGGAACCGTATCCACACTTGGAAGAAGCGAGGTGAAGGCGTCCGGCAGAAGACCATGGCGCCAGAAAGGTACCGGTAACGCAAGAGCTGGAACGGTTACCTCTCCCATATGGCGAGGCGGCGGGGTCACATTCGGGCCCAAACCGAGAAAATGGAATATCCGGCTGAACCGGAAAGTAAGAAGAAAAGCCCTTGCCGGTATTCTAAGTGAAAGACTTGCAGAGGGAAATCTGAGAGTAGTCAAGGATCTCACGTCCAGCGGTAAGACTCGTGAAATGGCTGAAATGTTGTCAAATCATGACTGCGAAGGCAGAAATACGGTTATCCTTGTTTCAGATGGAAACGATCTTGTGATACGAGCTTCCAGGAATATTTCAGGTCTTAAGGTGATGAACGCTGCGAACGTTTCCATTCACGATCTGGTCAATTCTGAAGTGGTTCTCCTTTCTGAAGAAGCTATCGATCTGCTTAAGGAGAGACTGATATGAAGGACGCAAGACAGATAGTTATCCGACCAATTATCACAGAGAAAACTACGGTTTTAAGAGAAGAATCGAATCAGTACGCATTCCGTGTGGTCCCCCGCGCAAGTAAAAGACAGATCGCGGCTGCCATTGAGGAGTTGTTCGAAGTGAATGTCATGGACGTTCGGACAATGAGAATGCAGGGAAAGAAAAAGCGACTGGGCCGGAATCTTGGTCGAAAACCATCATGGAAGAAAGCCATCGTTACCCTCGCTGAAGGCGATACGGTCGATTTCTTTGAGGGGGTGTAATTAAATGACTATGAAGCGCTGGAAACCGTGCACTCCCGGGACTCGATTTAAAGTTTCCCCGGGATTCGACGAAATCACGAGAGATCACGGTGAAAAATCTCTCATGGCACCCATGAAAAGCAAAGCCGGCAGAAACAGCAAAGGACGTGTCACCGCAAGACACAGAGGTGGCGGTCATAAGAGACGGTACAGAAGAATCGATTTTAAGCGCGACAAATTCGGTGTACCGGGAAAAATCGTATCGATAGAATACGATCCAAACCGCTCGTCAAGAATCGCGCTGGTTCATTACATCGATGGTGAAAAACGCTATATCATTGCTCCCGAAGGACTGAAGGTTGGACTCACGGTTGTATCAGGTCCCGATTCCCCGCCGGAGAACGGCAATCACCTTCCACTGACAAGAATTCCCCTCGGATCAACAATACACAATGTTGAGATGAAACCCGGCAAAGGCGGACAGATAGCCCGCAGCGCTGGAGCATCAATACAGCTTATGGCCCGCGATGGAAGGTACGCAACACTTAAGATGCCTTCAAGAGAAACCCGCATGGTTCCGGTAAACTGCATGGCTACAATCGGAACAGTTGGAAATGCTGAGCATTTTCTCGTTGTGCCGGGTAAAGCCGGAAGCAGCCGGTGGAAGGGCCGCAGACCTCATGTAAGAGGAGTCGCGATGAACCCGGTCGATCACCCGATGGGTGGCGGTGAGGGCAAATCCAGCGGTGGACGTCACCCATGCTCTCCATGGGGACAGCTTGCCAAGGGCTTGAGAACACGAAAAAATAAAGCGTCTGATAAACTTATTACCAGGCGGAGACCCACTGGAAAAAGGAGGAAGTAGGCTATGGCCCGTTCACTGAAGAAGGGTCCCTATATCCAAGAGAAGCTGGCCTTAAAGGTCACAAAGATGGAAGCTTCTGGAGAGAAGAAAATAATACGAACATGGTCCAGAAGATCTACCATCCCTCCTGAATTTGTGGGACATACTTTTGCCGTTTACAACGGAAGAAAATTCTTACCGGTTTACGTGGTGGAGAATATGGTTGGTCATAAGCTGGGAGAATTCGCTCCCACAAGGACATTCCGCGGACACCGGGAATCCGGTTCCTCAGGAAAACAGAAACAGGCTAAGGTTTAGGGAGGGAAAGCATGAAGGCAATTGCCAGAGCAAGATTCGTTAAGGTTCCTCCCCGCAAGGCCAGGTACATTGCGGATCTTATCCGTGGAAAAACTGTTAACCAGGCTTTGTCTATTCTCATGACTGTTCCGAGGAACTCATCGAGAATAATCGAGAAAACTCTGGATTCTGCAGTGGCCAACGCCATTCAGAAGGCGCAGGGGGAACGGCTTGATGTTGATGAGCTGGTTATACAGAACGTTATTGTCGACGAAGGCCCGACCACAATGAGATGGAGACCCAGGGCTCGGGGCAGAGCGACCAAAATTAGACATAGAACAAGTCATATAGCAGTTACGGTTGTCAATACTGATCAGGCAGCCGAACAGGGACGAGAGGAATAGTATGGGTCAGAAAACCAATCCTGTTGGCCTCCGTCTTGGTATCAGCCGTGGCTGGGATTCCACATGGTTTGCCAGGGGCAGGAAGTATGCCGAGTATCTGAAAGAAGATGCCGACATCCGCCGATACCTGGGTTCAAGGCTGGAAAAAGCCAGGGTTTCAAAGATTGAAATTCTAAGGAAGCCACAGGAAGTAGAAGTAGTGATTTGGAGCGCACGACCAGGCCAGGTAATCGGAAGTAAAGGTTCCAACATTGACAGGATTACCAATGAGCTGAAAGTCCTGGTCGGCGGTAAAACAGTCAGAACCAAGGTTCAGGAAATAAGAAAAGACAGATGTGACGCTACGCTTGTGGCGGACAAAATTGCCCGCCAGATTGAAGGTAGAGTTTCAGTCAGAAGAGCAATGAGGATGGCAATCAGAGACGCGATAACAGATGGTGCCGAGGGAATCAAGGTGTCATGTGCCGGTAGACTTGGCGGTGCGGAGATGTCCCGGGTTAATACCTATCATGAAGGCAGAGTTCCACTCCATACACTGAGGGCCGATATCGATTTCTGTCGTGAAACGGCATTAACCACCTACGGAGCCATCGGCGTCAAGGTTTGGATATACCATGGTGAGATACATGAACCACCGATATCCGGCACAGTGGATAGCAGGTGATCAACGATGTTAATGCCAAAAAGAACGAAGTACAGAAAACAGCATCGTGGTCGAATGAGGGGTAAAACCAAGGGTGGTGGTACCGTATCCTTTGGAGAGTATGGATTACAGGCATTGGAACCCGGATGGATTACCAGTGCTCAGATTGAGTCTGCCAGAGTTGCCATGACAAGGCATGTTAAAAGGGGAGGGAAGGTTTGGATCAGAGTATTTCCTGATAAACCTGTTACCTCTACTCCTGCCGAAACCCGTATGGGTAAAGGCAAGGGTGCAGTAGATCACTGGGTTGCTGTTATCAAACCGGGAAGAGTGATGTTCGAGCTTGAAGGAGTCCCGGTTGAGATGGCAAAATCCGCTATGAGGCTGGCGGGACACAAGCTTCCCATTAAGACCAGATTCATTGTTCGTGACAGGGAGGAGCTGTAGATGAAAACCCATGAGCTTCGATCGATGAGCCCTGAAGAACTTGAAGAACATGTTCGGGAACTCAGGCAGGAGCTATTCAACCTTAGATTCAGAAGAACTACACAGCAGCTTGATAATCCCCTGCGGTTGCGGACTGCCCGGAAGGATCTCGCAAGAACACTTACTGTAATCAGAGAACTTGATCTGGGGCTTGAATCCAGGGCTGGGGAAGGAAGTTAGAATGGCAGTAGTAAAGGCAGGAAACAGAAGGGTTCTCACGGGAACCGTGATTTCCAGCGCCATGGACAAAACGGTTGTCGTGGAGGTCGTGTCCCTCAAGGCACACCCGGTTTACAAGAAGCGATACCGTACAACAAAGAAATATTATGCACACGATGAAGATAACCAGTGCAACCAGGGGGATAAGGTTACCATATCGGAAACCCGACCTCTTTCGAAAACAAAACGCTGGCGTGTTCTCGATATTGTACAGCGGGCTCGATAGGAGGAATTGGCGATGATTCAGCAGGAAACAAAACTGAAAGTTGCGGACAATTCTGGCGCCCGTACTGTACAGTGCATAAAGGTTCTTGGAGGCACCAGACGCAGGTACGCGACCATAGGAGACATTATAGTGGTTTCGGTGAAAGATGCCCTGCCCGATGGAGCAGTTAAGGCAAAAGAAGTGCGAAGAGCAGTTATTGTCCGGGTTAGGAAAGAGTTGAACAGGCCGGATGGAACATCCGTCCGATTCGGAGACAATGCAGCGGTTATACTTGATGAAAACTACCAACCGGTCGCCACAAGAATTTTCGGGCCTGTTGGACGCGAGCTCAGAGAGCATTTTATGAAAATTGTTTCCCTTGCTCCGGAGGTGATCTGATGCATATCAGAAAGGGAGATAAAGTTCGTGTCCTGACAGGAGAAGATAGCGGGAAGGAAGGTAAGGTCCTCAAGGTATTCCGCGGGAAACATCGCGCGATTGTCGAGGGATTGAATCTTATAAAGAGACATACCAAACCATCTTCCCGTAATCAGCAGGGCGGGATAATCGAGAAGGAGGCTTCGATACATCTATCCAATCTCAGCGTGGTATGTCCAGGTTGCGGAAAAGCGGCAGGAATTTCGCGCATGAGAGATGAAGAAGGAAGACTTCAACGTCATTGTAAAGCGTGCAATGAAACAATATCAACCGGTTAGGAGGTGACCAGTGAGAAAAATGCCAAGGCTTGAGAAACTTTACATAGAAGAGTTGCGGGATAAGATAAAAGAACGTTTTGAATACGAGAACGTAAATAAAATTCCGCGAATCAAGAAAGTTGTCTTGAACATGGGTCTCGGAAAAGAAGCCATGGACAACGCGAACAACATGAAGAACGCAACCGAACAGCTGGCTACAATTACTGGTCAGTTGCCGGTGATTTCAAAGGCCAAGAAGTCAGTTGCGGGATTTCGCCTCAGAGAGGGAACTCCAATTGGAACCTTCGTTACTCTCAGAAATGACAGAATGTGGGAGTTTCTGGATAGGCTGATTACGTTTTCCATACCTCAGGTTAGGGATTTCAGAGGCCTTTCTCCCAAAGGATTCGATGGGCATGGCAACTACAATTTCGGTGTAGAAGAACAGGCAATATTTCCTGAGATCAGTGTAGACCGTATTGATAAATTCAGGGGAATGAACATAACAATAGTAACAAGTGCACCCACGGATGAGGAAGGCCTTGAGCTTTTGAAGCTCATAGGCATGCCTTTCCGCGGAACCGCGCGTTAGCGGGGTGATGAGAAATTGGCTAGAAAAGCTTTAGTAGAAAAACAGAAGAGAACCCCCAGGTTCCAGGTCAGGAAGTACAATAGATGCTCTATCTGTGGACGTCCAAGGGCATATATAAGAAAATATGGCATTTGTCGTATCTGTTTTCGGGATATGGTCAACAGGGGCCTTGTTCCCGGCGTACGCAAAGCTAGCTGGTAGGGAGGCAGAATAATGTCAATGACAGATCCAATAGCTGATATGCTTACCCGGATTCGAAATGCTTCCCGGGCAGAACACAAGATGGTTGATATCCCCGCTTCGAAGTTGAAGACTTCGATAGCAAGAACTCTTTATAACAAAGGGTTCATAAGGGGTTTCAGAAAAATGGAGGATAACAAGCAGGGCATGCTGAGAGTATACCTTGCATACAGGAACGATCAGCCTCTGATAGTCGGACTTAAGAGAATATCGAAGCCCGGCTGCAGGGTGTATATCGATGCCGATAATATCCCCAGGGTAATGGGGGGCCGCGGTATCGCCGTTCTTACAACTCCAAGAGGTATTTTAACCGATACTGAAGCAAGAAAACAGCACGTGGGTGGCGAAGTGCTGCTCCATATCTGGTAAGGAGGGGTAAAAGTATGTCGAGAATAGGCAAATTACCAATTCCTTTACCTGAAAAGGTAACAGTAACCGCCAGGAAGAACGTAATCAGCGTAAAGGGACCGAAGGGCGAAACGGATTTGACAGTTCCCTCCGGAATCAAGGTTAAGATAGGTGATTCCGAGATAGTGCTGTCGCGGAAAGAAGACACGAGGGAGTTGAGCAAGCTTCATGGTACGGCAAGGGCTCTTCTTGCCAACCGTATTCAAGGTGTTTCTGAAGGGCATAACAAGGTACTCATAGTTCACGGGAAAGGATATCAGGCAGAGGTAAAGGGACGGATACTCGAAATGCAGCTTGGTTTTTCCCATAAAGTACTGTTTGAGATACCCAGTGGACTTTCGATCAATATTAAGCCTGGGCAGAACGAATTTACGCTTACAGTCAGTGGTATTGACAAACATCTGGTTGGCGCATTCAGCGCGGAACTCTACAAGATCAAAAAGGTTGAACCGTACAATCTTATCGGATTCCGCTATTCGGACCAGCATGTCAAGCGTAAAGCTGTCAAAACAATAACATAGTGTCAGGAGGAGACTGAGAAATGGCTAAATTGACCAGAAAGCAGCGCCTCCGACGTCGGCATTTCCATATCAGGAAGAGACTGTATGGAACAGACGATAAACCGAGGCTGCTCGTTAGAAGATCCCTGAAGCATTTGGAAGCCAGTCTTATAAATGATTTGACGGGAGAGACTTTGCTTACACTGACTACCAAATCAGGCAGTTTTTCAACCGTTAAAAAAGAAAATAAAAGCGAACAGGCATCCAGACTGGGCAAGCTTCTTGCTGAGAAAGCAAAAGAAAAGGGTATAAATGAAGCTGTCTTTGACCGTGGAGGGCATCCCTATCACGGCAGAGTCAAGGCGTTCGCGGAAAATGCCCGTGAAGCCGGCCTCAGGTTGTAGAAGGGACAGGCTGTACATTGGAAAAAAGAAATGATAATAAAGACAGATCGAAGCGGAAGAAGAAGGTTTCAAAACTCGAAGAAGCTGGTCTCGTCGACAGGCTCATTACTATTAACAGAGTCTCGAAGGTTACCAAGGGCGGAAGAAACTTCGGATTCAACGCAATTGTCGCAGTAGGTGACGCAAAAGGAAAAGTCGGAGTTGGGCTCGGCAAGGCTACGGAACTGCCCGAGGCTATAAGAAAGGCGCAGGATTCCGCGCGGAATAGCATGATCAGCATCCCGCTGATAGAAAACAGGACAATTCCACACAGGATACTTGGCAGGCACGGTGCCGGCAAGGTCATGCTTCGACCTGCCAGTTCGGGAACAGGAGTTATAGCAGGAGCCGCTGTAAGGGCAGTTATGGAATGCGCAGGGATAAAGGATGTACTTACAAAATCCCAGGGTTCCAATAACCCTCACAATGTTGTTAAAGCTACTATGAAAGGTCTGAAGGATCTTGTTCTCATAGACAGAGTCGGTGGATACCGACAGGCAGCGATCGCCAGAAGGGGTAACGATGGCTGACAGGAAACTCAGAATAACTCAGGTAAAAAGCGCAATCGGCCGAAAAGAAGTGCAGAAGCGTACGCTGAAAGCCCTTGGGCTGAGGAAATTGAATCATACTGTCGTTCATCCGGACAGGCCGGAAATACGCGGAATGATAAATAGAGTTGTGCATCTGCTAGAGGTCGAGGAGGTTGAATAATGAGACGCTTACAGCATCTGAAGCCTGCTAGAGGAGCCACAAAAAACTCTTCCAGGCTAGGCCGCGGACGGGGTACCGGCACCGGAGGAACCAGCGGTAAAGGCAACAAGGGCCAGAGGGCCAGAAGTAGTATTCAGCCATGGTTCGAAGGTGGTCAAATGCCCATACAGAGGCGTATGAGCCATAAGGGGTTCAATAACACCCGATTCGCCAGGAGATTTCAGATAGTTAATGTGGAGAAACTGGGAAGGTTCGCTTCGGACAGCGTGGTAACTCCGGACATGATGAAAGAAGCAGGACTGATCTCATCCAGATTCCGTCCGGTAAAGATTCTCGGAAAAGGAGAACTGAAGAAAACACTCACTGTATGTGCGCATTCATTCAGTTCAACCGCCACAGAGATGATTAAATCCACCGGAGGTACGGTGGAGGTGCTTCCGTAATGCGCGGTTTTGAAAACATACTGAAGATTCCGGAGCTCCGGAAGAAAATATTCTATACGTTTCTTCTGCTTGCGGTTTACAGAGTAGGGGGGCACATACCGGTTCCTGGAATTGACGGTGATGCCCTCAACCAGGCATTCAGCCAGGGTGGCGGATTAATGGGAATGTACGACCTGTTTGTAGGAGGAGCTCTCCGGCGGGCTTCCGTTTTTGCTCTTGGCATAATGCCGTACATTTCAGCGTCGATTATCATACAGCTTCTCACCTCGGTCTTTCCCTATTTTGAAAGGCTCAAAAAGGAGGGTGAAGCCGGGCGACAGAAAATGACGGAAATCACCAGGTACGGAACAGTCGTTCTGGCTTTTATCCAGGGGCTTGGAATATCTCAATATTTGATAGGCTTGAACGGCCAGGGAATGATGATAGTTCCTCATCCGGGAATAGGTTTTACAATACAGACAGTGGTTACAATGATAACCGGTACGATATTCGTCATGTGGCTTGGTGAACGGATAACTGAGCGCGGTATAGGCAACGGGATAAGCCTTATCATATTCGCGGGTATCGTGGGCAGGCTTCCCGGTGCGATAATGTCCATTTATCAGGATGTCTTTGTGCTTCAGCAGACAGGTTTCATAACAGCGATCTTCCTTGGCGTTTTCATGTTTGCCGTTGTGGCATTCGTTGTACTGATGACTGAATCTCAGCGGAGGATTCCGGTGACTTACGCAAAACAGGTAAGGGGCCGGAAAGTCTACGGAGGCCAGAGTACTCACATTCCCCTCAGGCTGAATACCGCCGGTGTTATTCCGGTTATTTTCGCCCAGGCGTTTATGATGTTTCCAAGCAGCATAGCGATGTTTTTCCCCAATTCAGGGGTAGATACATGGGTGAATACTCATCTTGCGCCGGGAGGCGCAGTATATATAACCATATATACCCTCCTGATTATTCTTTTCGCATATGTTTATACGGCAATAACCTTTAATCCCCAGGATCTTGCTGACAACATGAAGAAGTACGGTGGATTCATACCCGGAAGAAAGCCAGGCAAAAGTACCGCGAAGTACATTGAGAAAGTACTTGTCAGGGTTACACTTCCCGGATCTATCTTCCTTGCCGCCATAGCGGTGATGCCCATGCTCATGAGCAGGCACGCCAATGTTAACTTCATGTTCGGCGGAACAAGCCTGCTTATTGTGGTGGGAGTGGCCCTTGAGACTCTCAGGCAGATTGAGACACATCTTCTTATGAGGCACTACGATGGCTTCCTGAGTAAAGGTAAGATAAGAGGAAGAAGATAAACATGCGGATAACCTTCTTTGGGCCACCAGGATCCGGAAAGGGCACGCAGGCGGATAGAATATCCGACTACTTCGGCCTGAAGCATATCTCAACGGGTATTCTTTGCAGAGAAGAGATCAAAAGTGGCTCGGAGTTGGGAAAACGCATTCGCGAAATAGTAGAATCGGGACATCTTGTAAGCGATGAGATCATGAATGAAGAGGTTTTCAAAAGTATAGAAAGCCTCGAGGGTTTTCTTCTTGATGGCTACCCGAGGAATTTATCACAGGCGAGAAGCCTTGACGAGTTCCTTGAAAAGATTGGTAAACTCCTTTCGGGTGCAGTTTTCATTCACGTTCCCGACGAAGAGGTTATGAGAAGGCTTAGCGAAAGGCTGGTATGCGACTGTTCAGACGGAAGAAGTAATACAGCCGGCGACCACAGTAAAGAGGGGGATATCTGTCCCGTTTGTGGTCAAAAATTCGTTAAGCGTAGTGATGACATCTCGGAAGTTGTGAAGAACAGGCTTCATCATTTTCACACGCTGACCAGGCATCTTGAGAAATATTACGAAAACAGGCTTCTTGTGATCGATGGGCTCGGATCCATTGATCAGGTTAACGAACGAATCAGAAAAGATTTACTGGCATGGGAATAATCACCGGTAGTGATCTGGATCTCATGAAGGAATCCGGCAGGATTGTCAGACGCGCTCTCGACGAGATGAGAGCATTCATTGAACCGGGGGTTACTACAAAGGAGATCGATTCGGTGGGCAGGGGAGTTATCGAAGCTGAGGGGGCGATTCCCTCATTCCTGGGTTACAACGGATATCCTGCCGCAATTTGTGTTTCGATAAATAATGAGGTTGTGCATGGCATTCCCTCCGTGAACAGAGAAGTTATGGACGGAGATCTTGTCAGCATAGACGCGGGAGCTTTCAAGAACGGGTTCCACGGAGATGCCGCGGACACAGTTATCGTCGGACTGGCTGACCCAAGGGCAATGCTGCTGGTGAGAACAGTATATGAAGCTCGGGACAAGGGTATCGAAACAGCAAGACCAGGGAATACCCTTGGTGATGTTGGTTCAGTGATTCAGGACCATGTAGAAGCTCAGGGCTTCAGTGTTGTCAGGGCACTTGTTGGCCATGGAATCGGAAGGAAGCTGCACGAGCCACCGCAGGTACCTAACTTCGGAAGAGCCGGAAAAGGCATGAAGCTTTCAGAGGGCCTTGCTATCGCAATTGAACCAATGATAAATATCGGCGGATACAGAGTCAGAACACTGCAGGACAACTGGACCATCGTTACTGCTGATGGAAGCTTTTCTGCCCATGCTGAACACTCGATTGTTGTATGTGGTAATGAACCGCTGATATTGACGGCATGATGATAATTACCAATGATATGCGTTCTGTTACAAATTAGAGAGGATTAATAGTGGCAAAGAATGTTCCCAAGGATGGAACCGTAATTGAGACGCTGCCAAATTATCAGTGCCGTGTTGAGCTTGATGGAATGAATGGACACATAACACTTTGTTACATATCAGGTAAGATGCGAATGAACAACATACGGATACTGGTAGGTGACAGGGTAACGGTTGAGATCTCTCCATACGATCTGAACCGCGGCCGTATTACTTACAGGTACAAGTAAGGATCGGACAATGAAAGTACGTAGCTCAGTCAAAAAGATCTGCGAATACTGCAGAATAGTGCGCAGGCGCGGAAAGGTTCTTGTAATCTGTTCGCGTAATCCCAAGCACAAACAGAGACAGGGATAAATCGAGTTAAAGGCAAGTACGGAGGTAATTAGTGGCAAGAATCTCAGGAATTGATCTTCCGCCTAACAAGCACATTCTTTATGCGCTGCCATATATCCATGGAATAGGGCTGGCTTCTTCAAGAATTATTCTTGAGAAGGCGGGAATTAAGTTCGATGTAAAGACAGACGATCTTACAGAAACAGAAGTCGCCGCTCTCAGAAAAGTCATCGATTCGGACTACAAAGTTGAAGGTGCATTGAGGGCGGAAGTGAATATGAACAAGAAGAGGCTGATGGATATCCGGTGCTATCGCGGGATCAGGCATCGCAGAGGACTCCCGGTCCGAGGCCAGAGGACACGAACGAACGCTCGTACCCGCAAGGGACCGAAATTCGGGCGTAAGAGAATTCATTAGGAGGCTGTAGTGCCAAAAGGAGCCAAGGTAAAGAGTCGCGCAAAGGCGACAAAAAAGAAGAAGACCTTAAAAGTAACGGATGTTAATGGAATAATACATGTGAAATCTTCGTTCAATAACACGATGATAACAGTAACCGACCGAAACGGTAATGTAATTACCTGGGCAAGCGGAGGAACCACTGGAGTTAAGGGTACAAGAAAAGGAACCGCTTTTGCCTCGGGACAGGCAGCTGTTCAAGCTGCTGAGAAGGCAATTGAAGCTGGATTAAAGAAAGTAGAAATCTGGGTCAGAGGACCAGGGTCGGGACGGGAAGCTGCGGTCAGGGCTCTCCAGTCAACAAATCTTGAAGTAACAGCAATAAAGGATCAAACCAGAATACCGCATAACGGGTGTCGTCCATCGAAACGTCGCCGACGCGGCTAACAGGAAATGAAAGCCCTGTGGGGCTAAGAAACATCCGGGTTGCCAACCTGGGAGGAGGGTCAGATGGTATTTAAGAGTCTATATCTTCCGGATATGATCAAATGGGAGGAAGAATCTCTCTCCGATGAATTCGGCAGGCTCGAGATTATCCCTCTGGAAAGAGGATTTGGACGGACACTGGGAAATGCCCTGCGAAGAGTTCTCCTATCTTCACTTGAGGGCTTTGCGCCGGTCTCTATTTCAATCGAAGGTGTTGAGCATGAATTTTCCACAGTTTCCGGTGTTGTTCAGGATGTGCCGGAATTAGTCCTTAACATAAAATCTCTGATAATCGATCTCGGCGAAAATGAAAAAGGTACACTCAGGCTTGATGTTTCTAAAAAGGGAGCATATACCGGAAAAGACCTTAAGGGAGACAGTTATCTGAAGGTTATTAACAAGGATCAGGAATTAGCCCAGCTTGACGGTACGGGAAAACTATCCATTGAAATAGCTGTTGAAAAGGGAAAAGGCTTCATACCTGCCGATGAATGGAGCATTCACGGAAAGGAAGAGAAGGCCGGGACTATCCTTTTGGATTCATGGTTCTGTCCGGTCAGGAAAGTCAACTACGAGGTGCAGAGCGCAAGAGTTGGTGACAGAACTGATTACGATCATCTGATCATGGATATTTCGACCGATGGAAGCATTGGCCCGAAAGAAGCTTTGAACGAGGCCTGTGAGATACTCACTGAGCATCTGCAGATGATACCCGGTGGACTGGAACCAGAGGAAAAACCGGATATAATTACCAAGGAGAAGGATAACAAGAATGATATCATGTCCACTCCCATTGAAGACACGGATATCCCTACACGAATTGCCAATGTTCTGAAATCAGCGGGAATTAAAAATGTAAGTGATCTACTTGAGAAGAAGTCCGAAGAAATACTGGAAATCAGCGGGTTCGGCCCCTCTTCACTGGAAACGGTCGAGGATGCTCTCAAGAAGTTGAAATTATCAATAGACGACTGACATAAAGTCATCGGGAGAACTGATATGCGTCACAGAAAAAAAATAGCCAAGCTGGGCAGGAAGCCTGCAGCAAGAAAAAGAATGCTTCGCAGCCTTGTTACTTCTCTGATACTTGAGGAGAGGATTACAACCAGTCTGGCAAGGGCAAAAGCCGCAAGAAGTGCAGCTGAGAGAATTATAACAAAGGGCAGAATCGACACTGTTCATGCCAGAAGGCATGTAGCCAGATTCGTTTACGGAAGCAAAGCAGTCCAGAAGCTTTTCAATGAACTGGGCCCCAGGTATGTAGACCGCAACGGCGGATACACACGTATACTCAAGCTCGGCCCGAGAAGGGGAGATGCTGCCGAAGCATGTATCCTTGAGCTGGTTGATTCGTCGGTTAAAAAATCCTCAGACAGCAAATAGCGGTACGGTAGGACTTGAAGAAAATAGCCGTTCTGACCAGCGGGGGCGATGCCCCTGGAATGAACGCCTGTATAAGGGCCACGGTAAGACGAGCGCTTAACCGTGGCCTTTCCATATCCGGAATCGAGAAAGGTTTCGAGGGTTTGATAGACAACGATTTTGTTGAAATGAAATCGTCCGATGTAAGTAATATCATTCAACGCGGAGGAACCATACTCCATTCGGCAAGAAGTGAGAGGTTCTTCACAGAGGAAGGTCGAGCAAAAGCCGCGTCGAATTTAAAAAATCACCGAATTGACGGCCTTGTAGTAATAGGTGGAGACGGCAGCTTCAGGGGGTCTGATGCGCTCACTGTCGAGCATGGAATACCCGTAGTTGGAGTTCCCGCCACAATCGACAACGATCTGTGGGGTACCGATCTTACAATCGGATACGATACCGCGGTGAATACCGCTCTTGAAGCCATCGACAAGGTAAGAGATACCGCCGCTGCCCACGACCGCCTCTTCATAATTGAGGTTATGGGAAGATCCGCGGGATTCATAGCCCTTGAAGTTGGCGTTGGAGCAGGCGCTGAGGCCGTTCTCATCCCAGAAACTCCAACCGATCTTGATGCAATATGCGCCAAGGTAAAGGATCGGATAAACAGGGATAGAACCTCCAACATTCTTGTAGTGGCTGAAGGAGATGAGGCTGGAAACGCCTTCGAAATAGCCCGGAAGATTGAAGATATATCAGGCCTCAAAAGCAGAGTTACGGTACTGGGACACGTTCAGCGGGGAGGGTCGCCAACCACTGCGGATCGTGTATTGGCTTCCAAACTGGGTTGGGCAGCGGTAGACGCGCTTCTTGACGGCGCATGGCCCTGCATGGTTGGTGAGATAGACAATGAAATAACAAAGCACCCGTTCGCGGATTCCTGGACCAACCGCAAACAGCTCGACCCCCTTCTTATAATCCTTTCAGAAAACCTTTAGGTGCCGGGCCTAACAACTAAACATTTTGTCCTTTTATATCCTATTTCT
>JAIORS010000217.1 GCA_021108005.1 Candidatus Aegiribacteria sp. | reverse complement strand
AAAGAAACTTGCCTTCAAAACACCCAATGAAGTATTCTTCAACACAATTGAAAGGTTAACTGTTGCACTTGGAACTTGAATCCGGGATTTGAAAAAAAGTGAAGACTCTACACAATCATTGTTGAACTAAGCGCTGCGTCGCAGCGCAGGTCAGGTAAAGCTCTTCATACATTTCAGATATAGCATACTTCCTTCCGGGACGTAATACAGCGTTCCTGTAACAATGGGAGGATGCTATGACCACATTAAGACAAAGGATGATCGAGGATCTTCAGCTTGCTGGGATGAGTGAAAGAACTCAGGATTCATATGTTAGAGCGGTTCGGCAGCTTGCAGATTACTACGATAGATCTCCAGACAGGATAGATGAGAAAGAAATACGCTCGTACTTTCTTTACGCGAAAAATGAGAAGAAATGGTCCCGTTCAACATTCAAGGTAGCCATCTGTGGGATCAAGTTCTTTTGGGAACATACACTGAAACGTGACTGGTCGATCGTAGGGCTTTTGCGTCCTGAGAAAAGAAAGAAGCTTCCAGTCATCCTGTCCCGCAGGGAAGTTATTCTCATCATGAAGCAGCTCAAATATCCTCACCATCGAGTATGTCTTGAAACGATATATTCTCTTGGACTCCGTGTAAAGGAAGCTGTCAAACTGCAGGTCTGTGACATTGACAGAGATCAGATGGTCGTTCATATCCGGTATGGAAAAGGTGGCAGGGATCGTTACATACCTTTGCCCATGCGTACGCTTCAATTGCTGCGCGAGTTCTGGCTGCTGCACCGGAATGATGTATGGTTGTTTCCCAAAGTTCAGAAAATACGTGACGGGAAATATGGCTATCGCATATCAGACCCTGCTCAAGAGCCATTCTGTGTAAGCGTTATACAGAAAGCGTTCAAAAAAGGGTTGAAGGATAGCGGGATCAATAAGAAAGCTCATGTTCACACACTTCGGCACTCATATGCTACCCATTTGCTGGAGGCTGGTGTAAATCTGCGGCAGATCCAAGCGAATCTTGGACATAAGAGTCCCTCAACCACAGCGATCTATACACATTTGACTGATGCATCAGCAATAGTAGTCCGAAAATCCCTTGACGAGATTATGAGAGATCTTCCCTGAACTGAGGGATCATGGTCGAGATGGCGGATATCTTCCGCCAATACAAGGATGATTATCTCAGGCAATTCGGTGAGCGAATTATCCCGAGCCACAGGAGAGCAATATATGACATCATATCCTGCCGGACACCTGAACTTGGTGGTAACATTTTTGTCTGCCCTTCCTGCGGCGAGAAGCGGTACAGTTACCATTCCTGCGGTAACCGGCATTGTCCCAAGTGCGGCAACGATGATGCGACAAGGTGGGTGGAAAAACAGTCAGCCCGTATTCCTGAAGTACCATGCTTCCTTCTTACCTTTACTCTTCCCCATGAACTGAACGAAGTTGTCAGAAGTCATCAGAAGGATTGTTACAATCTTCTGTTCCAATCTTCAGCCAACTCTGTGAAAAAGCTCGCAGATGATCCCCGCCACCTGGGTGCGCAGCCGGGTATGCTTGGTGTTCTGCATACATGGGGGCGCAATCTCTCATACCATTCCCATGTTCATTACCTGGTTCCCGGCGGCGGGATCAACAAGAACGGTAACTGGGTCTGGTCCCCCTGCAAAGAGTTCTTCCTGCCGGTACAGGCGTTATCACCGATCTATCGAGCAAAATTCCGGGATGGAATGAAGGCTCTCGGGCTCTATGACGCAGTTCCTGAAGAAGTATGGAAGAAGGACTGGGTTGTTCACTGCGAATCAGTTGGCAGAGGACCTGAGGCGATCAGGTATCTCTCACGCTATATCTACCGTGTTGCCATAACGAATAATTGTATAATCTCGCTTGTTGATGACAAAGTAACGTTCAAGTATCAACCGGTGGATACAAAGGACTGGAAGTATATGACGCTTCCGGCTACTGTCTTCATGGCTCGCTTCCTTCAGCATATTTTGCCAAGGGGCTTCTGCAAGGTGCGTTACTACGGATATCTCCATCAGCGCTGTACCGATAAGCTCAATTCAATACGGGCTCAGCTGGAATTACCACCGGTAATCATTCCTCCTGAAAAGCCTAAGAAGTATTACTGCCGTCATTGCGGTACAGAACTGATGTCTGGTAACGCTCTGGAAAGAATGAGAGCCCCGCCGTGACCCTGATTATTCAACGCTTTATCAGCCAGTCCAGACTGCTTAGTACCTTCACGAAGCGGCATAGTACTGGTCTACGCAAAACCAGCATACCTCTCGTTCAGATGAGTACAGCAACTGCCAGATACACAGAAACCAGTTTAAATCGTAAATATCCGACCGGTTACTTCACTGTTGTTGACCCAGGTCACAACAAAACACATACTAATCGCCGTAAATAGAAATTGCAAAGACTACAAAACAGCGCTTAATTCAACAAGGATTGTAGCGCATCAAGTGCGCTACAAATCCTTAATTCGTTATGCAATAGAAATACAAAGGAGACACATGCAGAAGTATTTAGTAAAAATCTTGGAATGTCCTAAATGTCACGGCAAACTAGACTGGAATATTACCGAGCA